>NZ_JAGXJG010000040.1:0-40229 GCF_019091725.1 Cellulomonas sp. GbtcB1
GCCCCCGCCGCACGTGGTCGCCGGGGCCCGCGACGAGCCCGCCGTGCGCGTACGCCCCCGGGTGCGTGCCGGCCACCTCGAGCTGGGCCCGCAGCGCCGCCAGCGGGGTGCGCAGCTCGTGCGCGGCGTCCGCGACGAACGCGCGCTGCCTGCCCGCCGCCTCCTCGAGCCGGTCCAGCATCTCGTTGAGCGTCCGGGCCAGCGCGCCGACCTCGTCGTCGGTGCCGGGATCCGGCAGCGAACCGGGTCCGCCGACCCGCGCCACCTGCGCCGCCGCGGACCGCAGGCGCTCGACCGGCCGCAGCGCGCGCCCGAGGGCCACCCAGATCGCGGCGGCGAACAGCACGGTCAGGACCGGCACCACGCCGGCGAGCGCCAGACGCAGCGCCCGGACCAGCCCCTCGACCTCGGCCACCGGCACCGTCGCGACCACCACGGTCCCGTCAGGGGCACCGGGGGGCGCGACCACCGCCACCCGGGCCGCGCGGTCGTACGCGGACGCCTCGGTCCCGCCGACGACCGCGTCGCCCGGCGCCGCCGCGGCCCGTGCCCGCAGGTCCGCCAGCGCGTCGCCGGCGAGCACCGGCAGGGTCCGGCTGGCGGTCGGCGACGTGGCGACGACCCGGCCGCCCGCGTCGAGCACCTGGACGATCTCCCCCGGCTCGGCCACGGGCAGCGCCTCGGGGACCTGGTCGCTCGCCACCAGCGCCGCCACGGTCTCCGCACGTGCCCGCACCACCTCGTCGAGCGCCGCCACCCGCCCGCGGGACAGCACCGTGCTGAGCACGACCGCCCCGACGACCAGGGCGGCGCACAGCAGCCCGGCCGTGAGCACGGTGAGCCGGGCGCGCAGCGACCACCGGGCCCGCCGCGGCCGGCTGCCGCTCACCCCGCGACCCGGTAGCCCGCGCCGCGGACGGTCGCGATCGCCTCCCGCCCGAGCTTGCGGCGCAGGTACCCCACGTACACCTCGACGACGTTGCCGTCCTCGCCCGGCCCGTCCCAGACGTGGTCCCGCAGCTCGACCTTCCCGACGACCCGGTCCGCGTGCCGCATGAGGTACTCGAGCAGCGCCAGCTCGCGCGCCGTGAGGTCGACCGGCTCCCCGGCCCGGGTCACGGCGCGCGCGGCGGGGTCGAGCACCAGGTCGCCGACCGCGAGCACCGCGGGCCGCACCTGCGGCGGCCGGCGCAGCAGCGCCCGGATCCGCGCGACGAGCACGACGAACGAGAACGGCTTGGTCAGGTAGTCGTCGGCCCCGACGTCCAGACCGTCCGCGACGTCGTGCTCCCCGTCCTTCGCGCTCAGCAGCAGCACCGGGGTCGTGACCCCGGCGGCGCGCAGGCCGGTGACGACGTCGTAGCCGTTGCGCCGCGGCAGCATCACGTCGAGCACGATCGCGTCGTAGTCGCGGTCGGTCGCCAGGTCGAGCCCGGAGGCGCCGTCGTACGCCGCGTCGACCGCGAAGCCTTCGGCCGTCAGCCCGCGGCGCAGGGCGTCCACCAGCCCGCGCTCGTCGTCCACCACCAGCACCCGCACCCCCGCAGCATCGCACCGCGGGCGGCGCACGGCTGCCCCCGACGGATGGCGGCGTTCTCAGCGCCGCCTCAGGCCGGGTGGCGCACAGTGGGGGCATGGCCGACACCGAGCGCCCCCGCCGCACCCTCTCCCCCCGTGCCCGCTGGGCCGTGCCCGGGGTCGTCGCCGTGGCGGTGGCCGCCGCGGCCGGCGTCCCGGCCCTCGCCTCGTCGGGCGATGCCGACCTGCCGGCGCTCACCCCGCAGGAGCTGCTGAGCAGGGTCGCCGACGCCGAGCCGACGCCCGTGCAGGGCACCGTCGTCTACACCGCGCGCCTGGGCCTGCCCGAGCTGCCGGCGGAGATGACCGGCGCGGACCCGCTCAACCTGCTGGGCGGCTCCTCCACGCTGCGGGTGTGGTCCGACGGCGCGGCGCGGTCCCGGGTCTCGCTGCTCGGGGCGACGTCGGAGTACTCGGTCGTGCACGACGGCGCCGAGGCGTGGACCTACTCGTCCACCGACGACGCGGTCACGCACTACACGCTCGACCCCGCCGACGTGGCGCGGTACCAGGCGCTCGCCGACCGCGCCGCCGCGGCCGGAGCCGCCGACCTCCCCACCCCCGAGGCGGCCGCCGCGCAGGTGCTCGCGCTCGCCGAGCAGGACGCCGACGTCACCGTCGACAGCCCGACGACGGTCGCCGGCCGGGACGCCTACCAGCTCGTGGTGAGCCCCACCGACGACGGGACGCTCGTGTCCCGGGTCGTCGTCGCGGTGGACGCCGAGACCGCCCAGCCGCTGCGGGTGCAGACGTGGTCGACCTCCGACGGCGCGGCCCCCTCGCTCGAGGTCGGGTTCACCGACGTGCAGTTCACCGCGCCCGACGACTCCGTGCTGGCGTTCTCCGCCCCCGCCGGCGCCGCCACCGAGGACGTGGTCGTGCCGCTGCCGGAGGTGCCGGAGGGCGCAGCCGACCCCGGGACCGTCCCGCCGCTCCCCGACGGCGTCGCAGTCGCGGGCTCCGGCTGGTCGACCGTCGTCACGCTGAGCGACGTCGACGTCGCGGGCCTGGTCGGCGGGGACGCCGCCTCGCTCGCCACCGTCCCCGGCGCGGAGCGCGTGCTCGGCTCCGAGGAGGCGCAGGACCTCGTGCAGCAGTTCGTCCCGAGCGACTCCGACGGCAACCCCGGGCGCCCCTCGCTCGACACCACGGCGCTCTACGACCGGCTCACCACCGCGGTCCCCGAGGGCCGGCTGCTCAGCTCGACCCTGCTGTCGGTGCTGATCACCGACGACGGCCGGGTGCTGGTCGGCTCGGTGCCGGCGGACGCCCTGCGCGCCGCGGCATGAGCGAGGCGCACCCCGACGGCGACCTGGCCGTCCGGACCGCCGGCCTGACCAAGCGGTTCCGGAGCGGCCAGGTCGCCGTCGACGGCCTGGACCTCGAGGTGCCCCGCGGCGCCGTGTACGGGTTCCTCGGGCCGAACGGGTCGGGGAAGACGACCACGATCCGCATGCTGCTCGGCCTCGCCCACCCGACGGCCGGGCGCGCCTGGCTGCTCGGCGCCGCGATGCCGGAGCAGGCCGCGCGGGTGCTGCCCCGGGTCGGGGCGCTCGTCGAGGGGCCCGCGTTCCACCCGTACCTGTCCGGGCGGGCCAACCTGGCGCGGCTGGACGCCGGGGACGCCACCGCGGACCCGCGCACCAGCCGCCGGCGCGCGGACGCCGCGCTCGACCGCGTCGGCCTCGGGGCGGCGGCGACCAAGCCCTACCGGCAGTACTCGCTCGGCATGAAGCAGCGGCTCGGCCTCGCCGCCGCGCTGCTCCAGCCGCGGGACCTGCTGGTGCTGGACGAGCCGACCAACGGCCTCGACCCCCAGGGCACCCGCGAGGTGCGGCACCTGGTCCGGGAGCTCGCCGACGGGGGCGCGACGGTGCTCGTGTCGTCGCACCTGCTCGCCGAGATCGAGCAGGTCTGCACGCACGTCGGGATCATGAGCCGCGGCCGGCTGCTGCTGCAGGGCGAGCGGGCCGCGCTGACGGACCGCGAGGGCGCGCGGCTGGCCGTGACCACCCGCGCCGCGCAGGCCGGTGCCGCTGCGGACGTGCTGCGGGGGCTGGGGCTCGCCGACGTGGCCCGCGACGGGCGGGCGCTGCCGGGCGGTGCGGGGACGGCGCGGCTCACCGCGGCGCTCGGCCCGACGCCGCCCGAGAAGGTGTCGGCCGCGCTCGTGCACGCGGGCGTCGACCTGGTCGGCCTCGAGGTCGACCGGCCGAGCCTGGAGCAGGTGTTCGTCGAGCTGACCGGGGAGGGCTTCGATGTCGCGCGCTGAGGTGCTGGAGGCCCCCGTGGCGGCGGCCGCGCCGGTGGCGTTCGCCCGCCTGCTGCGGTCCGAGCTGCGCCTGGTGCTCGGGCGGCGCCGGAACCTGGTGCTGCTCGCGGGGCTCGCGCTGGTGCCGGTCGTCATCGGCACGGTGCTCCTGGTCACCCGGGACAGCGCGCTGTCGGGGCAGGGCCCCGCCTTCCTGGCGCAGGTCACCGGCAACGGGCTGTTCCTGGTCGTCGCCGCGCTGTTCCTCTGCCTGCCGTTCCTGCTCCCGCTGTGCATCGGCATCGCGTCCGGCGACGCGGTCGCGGGCGAGGCGTCCGCCGGCACGCTGCGCTACCTGCTGGTGGTCCCCGTGCCCCGGACGCGGCTGCTGGCTGTGAAGGCGCTCGCCGCGCTGGCGTTCGCCGCCGCGGCGGTGCTCGCGGTCGCGGTGACCGGGCTGCTGATCGGGGCGGCGTACTTCGGCGTGCACGACGTGGTGCTGCTGTCCGGCAGCACCGTGCCCGTCGGCGAGGGGCTCGTCCGGGTCGCCGGGATCGTCGCGTACGTCGGGCTCTCGCTGACCGGGCTGGTCGCGGTCGGGCTGTTCTTCTCGACGCTCACCGAGGTGCCCGTCGGCGCGATGGCCGCGACGGTCGTGGTCGCCGTGGTGTCGACGGTCCTGGACTCGCTGCCGCAGCTCTCGGCGATCCACCCGGGGCTGCTCACGCACCACTGGTTCGACTTCGCCGAGTTCCTGCGGGTGCAGGTCGACTGGGGCGTCGTCGGGTCGGGGCTCGCGGTGCAGGCGGCGTGGGTGGCCGTGTTCGGGGCGCTCGCGTGGGCGCGGTTCACCACCGCGGACGTGACGTCCTAGGCCGGTCGGGGGGGCAAGCACCGGCTCGGCTCGGCTTGGCTCAGGCGAGCAGGCCGACCACGGTCGCGACGACCGCGAGGAGCGGGAACGCACCCTGCACCGCGGCCGCCCGGGCCTTGTCGGGCGAGGAGAGGACGAGCACGAGCGCGGCCGCCAGCATGGACCCCGTGCCGGCCAGCACCAGCGCCGCACCCACGGCGTCCGCGCCGGTCGCCGTCGCGACGACCCCCGCCGCCGCGACCACTGCGAGGAACAGGTTGTAGAAGCCCTGGTTGAACGCGAGCTCCTTCGTGGCCTCGGCGCCCTCGGGCGTCGTGCCGAACGTCGCGCGGGTCCGGGGGGACGTCCACGTGAACGACTCGAGCGTGAAGATGTACACGTGCACCAGGGCCGCGAGCGCGGCGAGCACCAGTCCGGCGGCGATCATGCGGGCCAGTCTGCCGCGTCCCGGGGCACCGCAGGGTCTTGTGACCCGGACCACACCGGCGTAACGTACAACCACATGGTTGTACGTCAGCTGGACCCCGACGAGGTGGACCGGGTGTTCGCCGCGCTGGCCGACGCCACCCGCCGCGACATCGTCACGCGGGTGCTGCGCCGGGAGGCGTCGGTGACCGCCCTCGCGCGCTCCTACGAGATGAGCTTCGCCGCCGTGCAGAAGCACGTCGCGGTGCTCGAGCGCGCGCACCTCGTGACCAAGCAGCGGCACGGCCGCGAGCAGGTCGTCCACGCCGACGTCGCGACCATCCGGGCGGCCGCACGGCTGCTCGACCGGTACGAGGAGATCTGGCGCGGCCGCATCGACCGCATGGCAGAGCTCCTCGGGGACACGCGAGAAGGGGACGACTCATGACCGTCGTGGACACCATCAAGGACACCGACGCGCTGACGCTCACCGTGGTGACCGAGCTCGCCGCCCCGCCCGAGCGGGTGTGGCGGCTGTGGTCCGAGGGCGAGCAGCTCGGCCGCTGGTGGGGCCCTCCGGGGTGGCCGGCGACCTTCCCCGCCCACGACCTCACGCCCGGTGCCGAGTCGCGGTACTACATGACCGGGCCGGACGGGACGCGGGCGCACGGCTGGTGGCGCGTGCTCGCGGTCGACCCGCCGCGCTCGATCGAGATCCAGGACGGGTTCTCCGACGCCGACGGCAACCCGGACGACGCGATGCCCGCCGCCGTGATGCGCACCGAGCTCACGCCCGTCGACGGCGGGACGCGCATGACCATCACCACGCGGTTCCCGGACGCCGAGGCGATGGCCCAGGTGATCGCGATGGGGATGGAGGAGGGCATGCGCGAGGCGGTCGGGCAGATCCCGGCGCTGCTCGCGGAGAGCTGAGCCCGCGGGGCGGTGCGGGCCGGCCAGGGCCGGTGGTCCCTCAAGTCATGGGACGACTGGGCGCATACTGGGGAGCGTGAGCGGCATGACCCGGCAGCGACCGACCCGCACCACCCCCGAGGGGCGGCGCGAGCCGTGAGGGTCCGCACCCGCCCCGAGCACCCCGCGACCGGGGCCGCCCTCGCCGTCGTCGGCGGGTTCCTCGACGCCTACACGTTCGTGGCGCACGGCGGCGTGTTCGCGAACGCCCAGACCGGCAACGTCGTGTTCGTGGCGATCCACGCCGCCCAGGGCCAGTGGGCCCAGGCGGCGGGCTACCTGCCGATCATCGGCGCGTTCGTGCTGGGCCTGGTCGCGGCGGAGTGGCTGGCGGCGCACCGCCGGCTGCCCGGGCTCGACGACCCGACCCGGGTGGTGCTGCTCGCCGAGATCGCCGTGCTGGTCGCCGTCGCGGGGCTGCCGCGCTCGGTGCCCACGCTCGTGACGACCATGGCGGTCGCGTTCGTCGCCGCCCTGCAGGTCACGACCTTCCGGCTCGTCCGGGACACCACCTACAGCACGACGATGACCACCGGGAACCTGCGCACCCTCGTGACCGCGGCCTACGAGTGGCTCAGCGGCTACGACCGCACCCAGCGCGTGGTCGCCCAGCGGCTGGCCCTGATCGTGCTGGCGTTCGCCGGTGGCGCAGGGATCGGCGCGGTGGCGAGCGCGCCGGGCGCGCTGGGCACGCGTGCGACGCTGCTCGCCGCGGCGGTGCTGGCCGTGGTGCTGGCCGCGATCGAGACGCACACCCGGCGAACGGCGGCCGGGGGCGCGGCGGGGGTGAGCACGGGTTCGAGCACTGCGCGCGCGAGGGCTGTGGGCGGCGACGCCGCGCCGGCGGACCGAGCGCCGTCACGCGCGGAGCAGGACGTCGCCCGCCCGGTGCCTGCGGGCGTCGGCGCCGACGGCGACTGACCGGCCGCGCCGCGGGACTGGTCGGCGAGGCGGTGGGAGCGCTACCGTCCGTCGGGACATCGAGGAGGATGCCCGTGCACCGCAGCCGGATCTCGACCCTGCTCATCGACGCCCCGCACGCCGAGGCCGCCGCCGCGGCGCGCTTCTGGTCCGCCGCGACCGGCGTGGCCTCGTGGTCGGTGCCGGACGAGGAGCAGTTCACGCACCTCGAGGACCCCATCCCCGGGCTGGTCGCCGCGGTGCAGTCGATCGGCGGCCCGGCCCGGTACCACCTCGACATGGAGACCGACGACGTCGCCGCCGAGACGGCGCGGCTGCTGGGTCTGGGCGCCGTCGAGGTCGGCGGCTGGCTCGACTGCCGGACGCTGCGCGTCCCGGGCGGGCACCTGCTGTGCGTGATCCCGGTCCACAGCGACCCGGCGGACTTCGCCGAGCAGGCGCACGTCTGGCCCTGACGGTGACCGGCGGGTCGCACTCACGCCGAGGTCGCGCCCCCGCGCGTGGCCACCCCCGCACGGTCCGACGGCCTCGCCGCAGCGCCCAGGCCTCAGACGGCCGGGCCCTCCGGGTCGGCGACGGCACCGGCGTCCGGCTGCGCGGCCGGGTCGTCGCCCGCCAGCACGCGGTACACCGACCGGCGCGCCTCGGCGAGGATCTCGCCCGCGCGCACCCGCTGCGCCTCGGTGCCGCCGCGCCCCACGGCCCGGACGGCCTCGAGCAGCGGGCCGACCTCGGCGCGCAGGTCGACGCCCTGCTCGGCGTCGCCGGTCGCGAACGGGTCGGGCCAGGACGCCGCGTCCCGCTCGACGAGGGCGCGGCCCTCCTCGGTCAGCGTCGCGAGCTTGCGCCCCGCCGAGGCCGTGAGCGTGACGACGCCCTCGTCCTCCAGGAGGTTCAGCGTCGGGTAGACAGCGCCGGGGCTCGGGCGCCACCGGCCGTCGCTGCGCTCCGCGATGGCCTCCATCAGCTGGTAGCCGTGCATCGGCTGCTCGGCGAGCAGCAGCAGGATGGCGTTGCGGACGTCGCCGCGCGGTCGTCGGCCGCGCCGCCCGCCGGGGCCGAACCCGCCCGGGCCGAACCCGCCAGGACCCCCGGGGCCGAAGCCTCCGCCGGGACCGAGACCCGCGCCCGGGCCGAAGCCGCGCGGCCCGTGGCCGCCGAACCCCCGCCCGCGCCCGCGGTGCCCCTCGTGCGACCCGTGCGGGCCGTGACCGGACCGCTCGTCGCGACCCTCGCTCTCGAACTCATCGTGTGTGTCGTTGTATCGCATGATACTAACGATATATCGCTACTGCTCACTTGTGGACCCCCCTCGAACACGCCGCGACGCGCCGCGTGCCGCGCCCGGTCACCCGTCCCGCCGAGATGGCAACTCTCGGCTGTCTCGTGCCCTCCGAACACAGCCGAGAGTTGCCATCTCGGCGAGGGGGGCGACGCTGGGAGGCGAGGACGAGGCGAAGGGGCGGGGCGGGGCAGTGGAGTGGTTCGGCGCGGAGGGGTACTCGATCGCCCGTGCGGTCGCGCAGCGCGGGGTCGGCGCGGTGTACGTCCTCGCGTTCGTGAACGTGCTCCGCCAGTTCCGCCCGCTGCTCGGCGAGCGCGGCCTGCTTCCCGTCCCCGCGTTCACCGAGCGGGTGCCGTTCCGCGCCGCGCCGAGCCTGTTCGCCTGGCGGTACTCCGACCGGCTGCTGGTCGCCGTGGGCTGGGTCGGTCTCCTCGTGGCGGCGGCGCTGGTCGCCGGGCTGCCGCAGCAGGGCCCTCCGTGGCTGCCGCTGCTCGCCTTCGGGGTGCTGTGGGTGCTGTACCTGTCGGTGGTGAACGTCGGGCAGACGTTCTACGGGTTCGGCTGGGAGTCTCTGCTGCTGGAGGCGGGGTTCCTCGTGGCGTTCCTGGGCTCGGACGACGTCGCCCCGCCGTGGACCGTCCTCGCGCTGCTGTGGTGGCTGGTGTTCCGCCTCGAGCTCGGCGCGGGCTTGATCAAGTGGCGGGGCGACCCCGCGTGGCGCGACCTGACGGCGCTGTACTACCACCACGAGACCCAGCCGATGCCGGGCCCAGCGAGCCGGCTGTTCCACCTGCTCCCCCGCCCGCTTCACCGCGTCGAGGTGGCGGCGAACCACGTCGCGCAGCTGGTGGTGCCGTTCGGGCTGCTGGTCCCGGGCCCGGTGGCGGGCACCGCCGCCGCGGTGATGATCGTGACGCAGCTCTGGCTGGTGCTGTCCGGCAACTTCGCCTGGCTGAACTGGCTGACCATCGTGCTGGCGGCCTCGGCGGTCGACGACCGGTCCTGGGCCGCGGTCCTCGGGCTGGTCGGCGTCGACGTCCGCACCGGCGCGCCGCCGGCCGACCCGCCGCCGTGGTTCGTCGCCGTCGTGCTCGCCGTCACCGCGCTGTGCGTCGTGCTGTCGTTCTGGCCGGCGCGCAACCTGGTGTCGCGGAACCAGCGGATGAACGCGTCGTTCAACCCGTTCCACCTGGTCAACGCCTACGGCGCGTTCGGCACGATCACCCGGCGCCGCACCGAGGTGGTGGTCGAGGGCACCCGGGACGAGGACCCCGAGGCGGCTGCCTGGCTCGAGTACGGGTTCCGCGGCAAGCCCGGCGACGTCCGGCGGCTGCCCCGGCAGTACGCGCCGTACCACCTGCGCCTCGACTGGCTGATGTGGTTCCTCGCGCTCGGGTCGGCGGCGCAGCTGCGCTGGTTCGTGCCGTTCCTCGCGAAGCTGCTGGAGGCCGACCGGCCCACGCTGCGGCTGCTGGCGCACGACCCGTTCGGCGGCGAGCGCCCGCGGTGGGTGCGGGCGCGGCTGTACGGGTACCGGTTCGCCACCCCGGCGGAGCACCGGGTCACCGGCGACCGGTGGGTGCGCGCCGACCAGGGCCTGCTGGTCGACGCCGTCAGCCTGGAGCTGCTGACCCGACGTCGCTGAGCCGGCGCGGCTGCCCCGACGACCCGGCCCCGGCCCCGGCCCCGGCACCGTTCCGCCCCGCCACCAGGCCGCGCCTGGCGCCTCACCCCCGCCGCGGCGCCAGGTCCTCCTGCAGCACCAGCGCCGCGGCCCCGACCGCCGCCGCGTCCGCGACGTGCGCCGCGAGCGCCACCCGCACCCCGTGCCGGTCCGCGGCGTGCAGCTCGGCCCGCAGCCGGCGCTCGACCACCTGCGCGTACAGCGACCCCGCCGTGCTGAAGGCCGGTCCGGCCAGCACCACCGAGTCGACGTCCAGCAGGTTCGCCGCGGTGACGGCGGCGTCCGCCAGGTACTCCGCGGAGTCTTCGACGAGCTCCAGCGCGAGCGGGTCGCCCTGGACGGCGGCGGTGGCCAGCGCCCCGAAGTCGGTGATCGGGTCGCCGTCCGCGCTGAGCCGTGCCGTGGTCGTGCGGCCCGCGGCCACCGCCTCGCGGGCCCGCCGGGCGACGGCGTGCGGCGCGGCGAGCTCCTCGAGCGTCGGCCCGGCGTCGTGCCCGGTGCGGTGCAGGTGCATCCGGCCCAGCGGCCCCGGGTTCCCGCTGGCGCCGCGGTGCACGTTGCCGCCGACGACGACACCCGCGCCGATGCCCGCACCCATGTAGAGCGTGCAGTGCGCGACCGACCCGGCGGTGCGGCCGGCCCAGTACTCGCCGACGGCCGCGGCGGTCGCATCGTTGTCCAGCACCACCGGCAGCCCGACGGCCTCCGCGAGGTCAGCCCGTACCGGGAAGCCCTGCCACCGGTGCAGCGAGCGGGAGACCGTGATCGCGCCCGCGTCGAGGTCCAGGGTTCCCGGGACGGCGAGGCCGACGCCGGCGACCCGGTCCCGCCCGATGCCGGAGGCCCGGAGCAGCACGTCGATCTCCCCTGCGATGCCGATGACGACCGCCTCGGGGTCCTCGTCGCGCGCGCCGCGCACGCGGGTCCGGGCCACGACGGCGCCGCGCGCGTCGATGAGCACGACGACCAGCCAGTCCGCGCCGAGCTGCACGCCCACCGCGCACCGCGCCAGCGGGTCGAGCGTGAGCATCACCCGCGGCTTGCCGCCGGTCCACTCGCGCGCGCCGCTCTCGCGGAGCAGCCCCTGGTCGAGCAGCGCGCGCACCGCGTGCGAGATCGCCGCCTGGGTCAGCCCGGTCAGCTCCGCGAGCTCGACGCGGCTGATCGGCCCGCGGGTGCGGACCAGGTCGAGCACCCGGGAGCGGGTGGTCGACGGCGCGCGGCCGCCCCGCCGCCCGGCGCCCTGCCCGACCTCGACGCCGTCCATGCCGCTCAGCATGGCACGGCGGCACACCCCTGCCGCGCGCGGCGTGCGATGCTGCGCGCATGACGACGCCGACGCCGCCCGACCGGCGGCCGGGCAGCGGCGTCCGCGTGGGGCTGGCGCTGCTGCCGGCCGACGACGACGGCGCGCTGGAGCCCTTCTACACGGACCTGCTGGCGGGCATGGAGGAGGAGCTCGACGCGCACGGCGCGAGCGTGTTCGTGCACGTCGTGCCGGACCTCGACGCCGAGCTGGTGGCGTACCGCCGCTGGGCCCGGGACGGGCTCGTCGACGCCGTGGTGATCTCCGACCTGGTGGCCGACGACCCCCGCGAGCAGGTCTGCCGGGACCTCGGGCTGCCGTCCGTGCTGCTCGGCGGCGAGCCCGGCGACGGCCGGTGGGTCGTCGACTACGACAACGACGACGCGATGCGCACCGCGGTCGCGTTCCTGGCGGACCTCGGCCACCGCCGGGTGGGGTGGGTGTCGGGACCGGAACGGTACCGGCACACCCGGGTGCGCGCCGGGGCGTTCCACGAGGCCGCGGCCGCCGCCGGGATCGCGGTGGTGCACCGGGAGGGCGACTACGGCGCGGCCAGCGGCGCCCTGCGCACCGCCGAGCTGCTCGCGCTGCCCGAGCCGCCGACGGCGATCGTGTACGACAACGACCTGATGCCGCTGGCCGGCCTGCGCGAGGCGGCGCGGCTCGGGGTGCGGGTCCCGCAGGACCTGTCGGTGCTGGCCTGGGACGACTCGGCGAACGTGCGCATCTCGCACCCGCCGCTGTCCGTGGTGAGCCGCGACGTGCACGAGCTCGGCGCGCTCACGGCCGAGGTGCTGCTGCGGGCGGTGGCCGGCGGCCCGCCGGCGACGACCCGCACCCCGGGCGTGCGGGTCGTCGCGCGCGGCTCGACAGCGCCGCCGCCCGGCGGTGCGCCCGCCCCGCCGCCCGGCTGAGCGGAGGCGGCGCGACCCCGGCCCGCCGCCCCCGCCCGCCGCGCCGCTCCCTCAGGCCGCCGTCGCGTGCAGCACCAGCGCCTGCGCCGGCCACAGCGCCGGGATCTGCAGCCCGACCTCGCCGAGCACCCGGCCGGGCAGCGTCACCTCGCCCGCGGCCAACCAGGGCGGCGTGATCCAGCCCCAGCGCGCGGCGCCGACCTCGTCGCGGACCCGCACCCGGTACCGCACGTCGGGGCGCAGCCCGTGCAGCCGGACCGGCTCCGGCCGGGCGTCCTCCAGCGCGGCGACGGTCGCGACCGTCCACACCCCCGCCGAGCCGTCGGGCGCCACCGCGCCCACCACCCGGAGCGCCGGGTCCCGCACGTCCGCGTGCACCGCGGTCCCGGTGTGGATCAGCGGCCGCAGCTCCCGGTACAGCCCCGCGAACCGGGTGAGCACCTCGACCTCCTCGTCCGAGCAGGACAGCACGTCCCACTCGAAGCCGGCCGAGCCCATCAGGCTCGTCGCGAGCCGGTACGACAGGTCGAGCGTCCGGCCGGAGCTGTGCGAGGTCGGCGGCCCGACGTGCGCCCCGACGAGCTCCGGCGGCAGCAGCAGCCCGGTCCACCGCTGGATGTCCTGGCGCTCCACCGCGTCGTTGGAGTCGGACGCCCACACCCGGTCGGCGACCTCGAGGACGCCGAGGTCGCTGCGCGCGCCGCCTGAGGAGCAGGACTCGATCTCCAGGCCCGGGTGCCGCGCCTTCAGCTCCGCCATCAGCCCCAGCACCGCCCTGGTCTGCGCGTCGACGCCGGGCCGGCCGTCGTGCCGGGCGTCGACCAGGTCGCGGTTGTGGTCCCACTTGATGAAGTCGATCCCGAGCTCCGCCACCAGGGCCGAGACCTGGCCCAGGACGTGCGCCCGCGCCTCCGGCCGGGCGAGGTCGAGCACGTACTGGGTGCGGTACGACAGCCCCTCGGGGTCGGGGACCCGGTCGGGGGCGTGCAGCAGCCAGTCCGGGTGTGCCCGCGCCAGGTCGGAGTCGAGGCTGACCATCTCGGGCTCGAACCAGAGGCCGAACTGCATGCCGAGGGCGTGCACCCGCTCCGCGAGCGGCCCGAGCCCGTCCGGCCACACGGCCCGGTCGACCACCCAGTCGCCGAGCCCGCGGGTGTCGTCGCGGCGTGCGAGGAACCAGCCGTCGTCCAGCACGAACCGCTCGACGCCGATCCGCGCCGCCCGCTCCGCGAGCCGGAGCACGGTCGCCGGGTCGTGGTCGAAGTAGACCGCCTCCCAGGTGTTGAGCACGAGGGGCCGCGCCGTGCGGGGGTGCTGCGGGCGGGAGCGCAGGTACCGGTGGAACCGCGCGGACACGCCGTCGAGGCCCGCGCCGGACCACGCGAACCACGCCGTCGGCGCCGCGACCTCCTCCCCCGGCGCCAGCACGACCTCCCCCGCCCGCAGCAGCTCGCCCGCGCCGAGCAGCGTCGGCTGGTCGGGCAGCCGGTCGGTGCGGTAGGTGGCGTCCGCGGGCCACGCGAGGTGCACGGCCCAGACCTCGCCGTCCCGGTCGCGCGGCGCCGCGGCGGACAGGGCCAGCAGCCACGGGTGGTCGTGGCCCGGGCGGCCGCGCCGGGTCTGCCGCGCCAGCGAGCCGCGCGGCAGCGGGCCGGTCGCCGGCACCTTCTCCCGGGTCCACCGGCCGGCGAACGTGGTGACCACGTCCGCGCGGGTGGGCACCGGCAGCGCCGCCTCCAGGGCCTGCACCTCCACCGGCCCGGGCGCGTCCGGCGCCACCTCCAGCCGGTGGTCGACCCCGAGCAGCCCGCCGGGCTCCAGGCGCAGCCGCGAGCGCAGCACCAGCCCGGCGGCGGCGTCGCGCGCCACGACCTCGACCGCGTGGCCGTCCGCGTCCGCGGCGGGCGGCTCGGACCGCCACCGCGGGGTGAGGGGCACGCCGTCGCGCACGAGCTGCAGCCCCGGGCGGCCCGGCCAGCCGTCGGTGTCCTGCGGCAGCAGCGACGGGTGCCCGGCCGCGTCGAGCGTGCCCGGGGGCGTCTGCCGGTCCGCGGCGGCCCGCAGCCCGGCGAGGTCCGCCGGGGCGAGCGGCCCGAGGTCGGCGCCCCAGTGCTGCACCTCGGGCAGGCCGTCGCGCGGGTGGGCCAGGACGACGGCGACGCCGTCGCGGCGCAGCAGGCTCCAGGACGCCGGGTCGGGCGCGGGGGTGGGGGTCGGGTCTGTCACGGGCTCTCCTTCGAGTCGGACGGTCGGGTCGGACGAGGGTCTACACGGGGACGGCGGGGACGGAAGACGCGGCAGACGAACGGGGCGCGGCGGACGCGGCGGACGCGACGGGAGCGGCCGGAGCACCGACCGCGACGATCGCCCCCGACGCCGCAGCGACCCCCGGCCGCCCGAGCGGCGACCGCAGCACCACCAGCGCCCCGCCCACCGCCGCGGACACCCGCACGTCGCGGGAGAGCCGCACCCGCACGGGCCGCAGCAGCCGCGCGAGCGCCCCGGCGTCGACCGCCGCCTGCACCCCCGCGACGTACAGCGGCCCGGCGACGCCGAACGCGGGTCCGGCGAGCACCACGGTGTCGAGGTCGAACAGGTTCATCAGCGTCACGGCCGCGGTGCCGAGGTGCCGGGCGGAGGCCGCGAGCAGCGCCACGCACGCCGCGTCGCCCGCGACCGCGGCCCGCGCCACCCGCTGGAAGTCGGCGAGCACCGCGTCTCCCCCGCCGGTCAGCCCGAGCCGGTCCGCGAGCGCCGTGTCGCCCAGCGCGGCGCCGACGACCGCGGCCGGACCCGCGAGCACCTCCACGCACCCGGCGTTGCCGCACGCGCACGCGGGGCCGGCGAGGTCGACCGGGACGTGCCCGATCTCGACCGGGTTGGCGGTGCCGCCGCGGTACACCTCCGAGCCGGCGATCACGCCGCCGCCCACGCCGGTCGCCATGTAGAGCACGCCGAACGTGTCGACGTCGAGCGCGCCGACCCACTGCTCGCCGACGGCGGCGGCGGTCGCGTCGTTCTCCAGCAGCACCGGCAGCCCGAGCAGCCGGGAGAGCGTGCCCGTGAGCGGGTAGTCGCGCCACTCCGGCGTGGGCTGCCCGGTGAGCACGGCGCCGGCCGCGCGGTCCTGGGGCCCGTGGGTGACCAGGCCGACGCCGAGCACCCGGTCGCGCGGGATGCCGGCCCCGGCCAGCAGCAGGTCGATGTGCCGGGCGAGCACCGGCAGGGTGTCGTTGGGCGCACCCCGACCCACGCCGCGGACGCCGGTGGACGCGACCCGCCGTCCCGCGAAGTCGGTGACGACGACGCTGCTGGCGCACCGATCGAGCTGCACCCCGACCGCGAACCAGGCGCCGGCGTCGAGCTCCAGCAGCCGCCGGGGCGAGCCGACGCCGCCGGTGACCCGGCCGACCTCGTGCACGAGGCCCTCGCCCATGAGGTCGCGCACGACGTGCGTGATGGTCGCCGCGGTGAGCCCGGACCGGTCGGCGAGCTCGACCCTGCTGACCGTGCCGTGCGTGCGGATCAGGTCGAGGACGAGCGCCCCGGTCGCGGCACGAGGTGCTCGCATGTCCCGACCATATCTTGACATGCTTAATTTAAGCACGTAACGATATGCCTGCGTTTCCCCGGGCCGCGACGACGCGGCCACGACCAGACCGTCGGCCGCGACGGGTGGAAAGGACCAGCGATGTTCCTCAGGTCAGCACGCACGCCCCGACGCCGTCCCCGCCAGGGGGTCGCGCTCGTCGCCGGCGCCGCGACGCTCGCCCTCCTCGCCGCGTGCAGCGGCGGCGACGGCGGCGGCTCCGGCAGCACCGGCGCCTCGGGCGACGGCAGCACGCTCGTCGCCTACACCGGCCAGTCCGGCGACTACCAGGTCAACTTCAACCCGTTCTCCCCGTCCCGGATCGGCGGGCTCGGCGCGATCTACGAGCAGCTGTTCTTCATCAACAAGGCCGCCGAGTCCGACCCGGTGCCGCTGCTCGGCACCGAGTACACCTGGAACGACGACGGCACCGAGCTGCAGGTCACGCTCCGCGACGACGTCACCTGGAGCGACGGCGAGCCGTTCACCGCCGACGACGTGGTGTTCACCTACGACCTGCTCGCGAGCACCCCGGCCATCAACAACGTCGGCTACGCGGGCACCGCGAGCGCGACCGACGACACCCACGTCACCTTCACGTTCGAGGCGCCCGCGTTCGTGCAGGGCCCCGACGTGCTGTCCGGGGTGCCGATCGTCCCCGAGCACCTGTGGGCCGACGTCGACCCGACCGCCGACGTGGTCGAGGACCCGGTCGGCACCGGCGCGTACGTGCTCGGCGACTTCAAGCCGCAGGCCTTCACCTACACCGCGAACCCCGACTACTGGGGCGGCGAGCCGGCCGTGAAGACCATCCGGTTCCTGTCCCTGTCCGGCAACACCGCGGGCGCCGACGGCATCGCGAACGGGACCATCGACTGGCAGACCGGCCCGGTGCCGGACATCCAGAACGTCGCCGAGAACTTCCCCGGCTACGACACGCTGACCGCCGCGCAGAACCAGATGGTGCTCGCCACCTGCTCCAGCGTCGAGCTCGGCTGCTCCGGCCCGCAGACCGACCCGGCCGTCCGGCACGCGCTGTACCTGGCGATGGACCGCACCCAGCTCAACCAGCTCGCGTTCGAGGAGACCGCGTCGGAGATCTCGCCGACGTTCGCGCTCACCTCCACGCAGGAGGCCACCATCTCGGCCGACGTCGAGGAGCCGGTCGCCCCCGAGAAGGCCGACCCCGAGGGCGCCGCCGCGGTGCTCGAGGCCGCCGGCTGGGCCAAGGGCTCCGACGGCATCTACGCCAAGGACGGCGAGCGGCTCACCGTGACCGTCGAGGTCGTCACCGGCTGGACCGACTACATCACCGCCGTGCAGACCATCGCGCAGCAGGCCAAGGCCGCCGGCATCGACGTGCAGACCGCGCAGTCGTCGTGGAACGAGTGGACCGAGCGCCGCACCCAGGGCAACTTCCAGCTCGCGATCGACTCGCTCTGGCAGGGCCCGGCGCCCGACCCGTACTACCTGTACACGTACTTCTTCTCCTCGGCGACGGGCGCCCCGGTCGGCGAGGCGGCGGGCAACAACTACTCCCGGTACGCGAACCCGGACGTGGACGCCGCGCTCGAGTCTCTGAAGACCATGCCGCTGGACGACGCCGACGCCCGGCAGCCGTACTTCGACACCATCCAGGCCGCGGTCGTCGAGGACATGCCGTACATCCCGATCCTCACCGGCGGCACCACGAGCGAGTGGAACGTGGGCGGGTTCACCGGCTGGCCGACCGAGGACGACATGTACGCCTTCCCGGCGGTGTGGTCCGCGTTCGACGCCGCGGAGATCTTCAAGCGCCTGGAGCCGGCGGCCGGCTGAGGCGACCCGGGCCGGGCGGCCCGCGCCACCCGCGCAGCCGCCCGGCCCGGTCCCGCCCCGGTCTCCCCCGCCGTCGGAAGGGTCGCGACGTGAACTACGTCCTGCGCAAGCTCGGCTTCTACGCGGTCGCCCTGTGGGCCGCCGTCACCCTGAACTTCCTCATCCCCCGTCTGCTCCCGGGCAATCCGGTCGACATCCTGCTGGCCAAGCTGCAGCAGCGCGGCGGGACGGTCACCCCCGAGACCCGCGAGGCGTACTCCGCCCTGCTCGGCGGCGACACGACCGACTCCCTGCTGCAGCAGTACGGCACCTACCTGTCGAACCTGCTGCACGGCGACCTCGGCGTCTCGGTCACCTACTTCCCGACCCCGGTCAGCGAGGTCATCGGCACGTCGATGCCGTGGACCGTGGTCCTGGTCGGCATCGCCACGGTGCTCGCGGCGACCATCGGCGTGCTGCTCGGCGCGTTCGTCGGCTGGCGGCCCGGCACCTGGCTGGACTCGGCGGTGCCGCTGACCACGCTGCTCGCGGCGGTGCCGTACTTCTGGCTCGCGCTCGTGCTGGTCTACCTGCTGTCCCGGGTCCTCGGCTGGTTCCCGTCGCAGGGCGGCTACGACGTGGTGCTCGACCCCGGGTGGTCGCCGGAGTTCATCGGCTCGGCGATCGAGTACGGCTTCGTGCCCGCGCTGACCATCGTGGTCGCGTCGATCGGCGGCTGGCTGCTCGGGATGCGCAACATGATGGTGTCGACGCTGTCCGAGGACTACGTCCTCACCGCGCGCGCCAAGGGCCTGCCGCACGGGCAGGTGATGCGGAACTACGCCGCCCGCAACGCCGTGCTGCCGTCGGTCGCCGGGTTCGCCATCTCGCTCGGCTTCGTCGTCTCCGGGTCCGTGGTCACCGAGCAGGTGTTCTCCTACCCCGGCATCGGGTCCCGGCTGCTCGCCGCGGTCACCAACAACGACTACGCGCTCATGCAGGGCGTGTTCCTGTTCATCACCCTGGCCGTGCTGGGCGCGAACCTCGTCGTCGACCTGCTGTACGGCCTCATCGACCCGCGCACCCGCGCGAAGGGCTGAGGGGAGCCGGCGATGACGAACATCGGACCGGACGTGCAGGTGGCCGTCGAGGGGCCCGGCGGGCCCGTCGAGACCACCGCACCGACCGACGCGCCCGAGCCCCGCCCGACGGGGACCCGCGCCCGCCCCGCGTGGCGGATGCTGCTGCCGACCATGACCCCGTGGCTCGCCACCGGGCTCGTGCTGATCGCCGGGGTGGTGCTGCTCGGCGTGGTCGGGCCGTACCTGGTCGGCGACCCCGACGCGATCAGCGACGTCGGCCTGGCCCCGCCGTCGGCGGAGCACTGGCTCGGCACCACCCAGACCGGCCAGGACGTGCTCGCCCAGCTGGCGCACGCGACCCGCGGCTCGCTGCAGATCGGCCTCATGGTCGGCGTGCTCGCCACGCTGCTGTCGGCGTTCTTCGGGATCTACGGCGCCTACCTCGGCGGCGCGGCGGACGAGGGGTTCTCCCTGCTGTCGAACGTGTTCCTGGTGATCCCCGGCCTGCCCCTGGTCATCGTGATCTCGGGCTTCGTGCCGCGGGAGAGCCGCGGGCTGTGGACGATCGCGGTGGTGCTCGCCCTGACGTCGTGGGCGGCCTCGGCCCGGGTGCTGCGCGCGCAGACCCTGTCGGTGCGGTCCCGCGACTACGTGGCCGCGTCCCGGCTGTCGGGCGAGAAGCCGTGGCGGGTCATCGGCGTGGAGATCCTGCCGAACCTGCTCCCGGTGCTCGCGTCGCAGTTCGTGTACGCGGTGATCGCGGCGATCCTCGGCGAGGCCGGCCTGTCGTTCCTCGGCCTCGGCGCCTCGAACGCCTCGACCCTCGGCACGATGCTGTTCTACGCGCAGAACGGCTTCGCCCTGCCGCTGGGCGCCTGGTGGTGGTTCGTCCCGCCCGGCCTCGTCATCGCGCTGTTCGGCATGGGGCTGTCCCTGGTCAACTTCTCGATCGACGAGATCATCAACCCCCGCCTGAAGAACGCCCGCACCGCCCGCCGTCGCGCGAAGGCGGCCGCCCGCGTCGCCAGGAAGGCCGCCTGATGACCACGCTCACGGACCAGGTCCCGCACGCCGCGGTGCCCGCGCGCCGCCCCGTGCTCACCGTCACCGACCTCACCGTCGTCTACGACGTCGAGGAGCCCGTCACCGCCGTCAGGGGCGCGAGCCTGCAGCTCGGCCGCGGCGAGATCCTCGGCCTGGCCGGCGAGTCCGGCTGCGGCAAGACGACCCTCGCGTACGCGATCAACCGGCTGCACCAGCCGCCGGCCCGGATCGCGTCCGGCTCCGTGGTCTTCCACGACCGGGACGGCGGCGACGTCGACCTGCTCGGGCTGGACGACGAGCCGCTGCGCCGGTTCCGCTGGTCGCAGCTGTCGATGGTGTTCCAGGGCGCGATGAACTCGCTCAACCCGGTCCGGACGATCGGCGCCCAGCTCGACGACACGCTGCGGGCGCACGCCCGGATGTCCCGGGCGCAGCGCCGGGAGCGGTCCGCCGAGGTGCTGACCCGGGTCGGAGTCGACCCCGGACGGCTGCGGTCCTACCCGCACGAGCTGTCCGGCGGGATGCGGCAGCGGGTGATGATCGCGATGGCCATGCTGCTCGAGCCGCAGATCATGATCATGGACGAGCCCACCACCGCCCTCGACGTGGTGGTGCAGCGGGAGATCCTCCGCGAGATCGTCCGGCTCCGCGACGAGCTCGACTTCGCGGTCGTGTTCATCACGCACGACCTGCCGCTGCTGCTGGAGATCAGCGACCGGATCGCGGTGATGCTCGCCGGCGAGATCGTCGAGCTGGAGACCGCCGCCCAGCTGCACCGCTCCCCCGCCCACCCGTACACCCGCCGGCTGCTCGGGTCGTTCCCGAGCCTGTCCGGCGAGCGCGGCGCGTTCATCCGCGAGGGCGTCGACCCCGAGGAGGCCTCGGCATGACCAGCGTGCACGTCACCAACCTGACCAAGGACTACGCCCTGCGCTCCGGCCTGCGCCGCAGCACCCTGCGGGCCGTCGACCGGGTGTCGTTCGACCTGGTGCCCCGGCGCACCGTCGCCCTGGTGGGCGAGTCGGGCTCCGGGAAGTCGACGATCGCCAAGCTGCTCACCCGGATGGAGAAGCCGACCTCCGGGCGGATCGACGTGCAGCTGGACGACCGGACGCCCGTGATGGGCTCGGTGTACCAGCGGCACGTGCAGATGGTGTTCCAGGACCCGTTCGCCTCGCTGAACCCGTTCCACTCGGTCGAGCACCACGTCGCCCGGCCGCTGCGGATCCACCGCCGCACCCACGACGCGGCGTCCACCCACGCGCGCGTGCTGGAGATGCTGGAGCGGGTCAACCTGCACCCCGCGGAGGACATGGCCGCGCGCCGGCCGCACGAGCTGTCCGGCGGGCAGCGGCAGCGGGTCGCGATCGCCCGCGCGCTCGCCCCGGGGGCGCAGGTGCTGATCGCGGACGAGCCGGTGTCGATGCTCGACGTGTCCATCCGGCTCGGCGTGCTCAACCTGCTCGGCCGGCTGCAGCGCGAGGACAACCTCGCGGTCCTCTACATCACGCACGACCTGGCGACCGCGCGGCACTTCTCCGACGAGATCCTGGTGCTCTACCGGGGCCGCGTCGTGGAGCGCGGGCCGGCCGACGCCGTGATCCTCGACCCGCACCACGACTACACGAAGCTGCTCGCGATGGCGGCGCCGGACCCGGACCGGGTCGGCAGCGTCGGGCGCGAGGGCGACACCGCCGTGGCGCGCGACGCGATCGACAACTCCGTCTGCTACGACCACACGCTGGGCGCCTGGGTGCCGATCGACGAGGCGGAGGCGGCCGCCGCGCGCGCCGCGACCGCGGACGGGGTGCGGGCCGGTGCCTGAGTTCGTCAGCGCGGTGGTCCCGCCGCCGCCCGCCGCCGCACCGCCGCCGGTCCGCCTGGTCGACGGCCTCGCCTACGGCGGCGACTACAACCCCGAGCAGTGGCCCCGCGCGGTCTGGGACGAGGACGTCGCCCTGATGCGCGAGGCCGGCGTGAACCTGGTGACCCTCGGGGTGTTCTCGTGGGGCCTGGTCGAGACCGCCGACGGCGCGTTCGACTGGACCTGGTTCGACGAGGCGGTCGAGCTGCTGCACTCCCACGGCATCGCCATCGACCTGGCCACGCCCACCGCCGCACCGCCGTCCTGGCTGCACACCGCGCACCCCGAGGTGCTGCCGTACGACGCCGACCTCTACCAGCAGCCGCCCGGCGGCCGGCTGGCGTGGTGCCCGAGCAGCGCGGTGTTCCGGCGGTACGCGTTGCGGTACGTCGAGGCGCTGGCGGAGCGGTACGGCCGGCACCCCGCCGTGCGGCTGTGGCACGTGAGCAACGAGCTCGGCGGCGGCAACGCGCGCTGCTACTGCGACGTGTCGGCCGCGGCGTTCCGGGACTGGCTGCGGGCGCGGTACGGGTCCCTCGACGCGGTGAACGCGGCGTGGGGCACGGCGCAGTGGGGGCACCGGTTCGGCGCGTGGGACGAGATCCTGCCGCCGCGCGGCAAGCACGGGGCCCCGAACCCCGGGCTGTACCTCGACTACGAGCGGTACTCCTCGGACGCGCTGCTCGCGCACTACCTCGCCGAGAAGGAGGTGCTCGAGCGGCACTCCGACGCGCCCGTGACCACGAACATGATGGTCGGGCCCGGCGCGCAGGTCGTGGACTACGCGTCCTGGGCCGCGCACACCGCCGTCGTGGCGAACGACCACTACACGCTGGTCGACGACCCGGACCGGGAGCAGGACCTCGCGTTCGCCGGCGACCGGATGCGCGGCATGTCGGCGGGTCGTCGGCCGTGGCTGCTCATGGAGCACTCCACCGGCGCGCCCTCCTGGCAGCAGCGCAACCGCGCGAAGGACCCCGGCGAGATCGCCCGGAACGCCCTGGGCCACGTCGCCCGCGGCTCCGACGGCGCGCTGTTCTTCCAGTGGCGCGCCTCGACCGCCGGGGCCGAGCAGTTCCACTCCGCGATGGTGCCGCACTCCGGGACCCGGTCCCGGATCTGGCGCGAGGTCGTCGCCCTGGGGCGCGACCTGCGGGCCCTCGCGGAGGTGCAGGGCTCGGTGGTCGAGCCCGCGCGGGCCGCCATGGTCGTCGACGACCCGGCCGGCTGGGCGCTGCAGCACGGGCTGACGCCGCACCGGGCGCTGCGGTACGGGCGCGAGCTGCGCACCTGGCACCGCGCCCTGTGGGAGCGGCAGGTGCTGTGCGACGTCGTGCCGCCCGGGACCGACCTGGCCGGCTACGACCTGGTGCTGGTACCGACGCTGCAGGTGCTGTCCGACGTGGAGGCGGACCGGCTGCGCGCCGTACCCGCGCGCGGCGGGACGCTGCTGGTCACCTACCTGTCCGGCGTCTGCGAGCCGACCGGCCGGGTCCGGCCCGGGCTCGGCGCCCTGCAGGACGTGCTCGGTGCGTGGACCGACGAGTTCTACCCGCTCCAGGCGGGCGAGCGCGTCCGGCTGGACGACGGCACCGAGGTCGCGGACTGGACCGAGCGGGTCGAGCTCGACGGCGCCGAGGCGGTCGTCCGGTACGCCACGTCGTCGCTGGCCGGCGGGCCGGCCGTGACCCGGCGGGTCGCTGCCGGCGGCGGGGCCGCCTGGTACGTCGGGGCGGCCCTGCCCCGCGCGGCCGTCGACCGCGTCGCCGCGCGGCTCGTCGAGGAGGCCGGGCTGCCCCGCACCGCCGAGGCCGACCCGGGCGTCGAGGCGGTCCGCCGCGTCGGCGACGGGTCCTCCTACCTGTTCCTGCTCAACCACACCGACGCGGACCGCAAGGCCACCGCGTCCGGCACCGACCTGCTCACCGGCGCGGAGGTCGGGCCCGTCACCACGGTGCCGGCGGGCGGCGTGCGCGTCGTCCGCGAGCGCCCCTGACACCTGCGACACCCCTGCGCCACCCTGAGCCACCCCTGCGACACCCGGGAGCACCCGTGCAGCACCACACCCTCGCCGACGGCTGGACCGTCACCGCCACCGCCGGCCCCGTGCCCGACGCCGTCCTCGCCGCGGGCCCCCTCGCCGCCGAGGTGCCCGGCTCGGTGCACACCGACCTGCTCGCCGCGGGCCTGATCCCCGACCCGTACCTGGACGCGCACGAGGAGTCCGTGCGCTGGGTCCACGGCACGGACTGGCGGTACGAGCGGGCGCTCGCGCTGGAGCCGGCCGCGGAGGGCGAGCGGGTGGACCTCGTGCTGGAGGGCGTCGACACCGTGGGCACCGTGGCGCTCGGCGGGCGGGTGCTGGGGACGACCGCGAACATGCACCGGTCGTACCGGTACGACGTGCGGGACCTGGCGGACGGGGCGCCGCGCGCGCTCACCGTCGACCTGCGGTCCGCCACCGCGTACGCCGACGAGGTGCGGGACGCCCTGGGCGACCGGCCGTCGGCCTACAGCCCGGTGCCGTACAACTTCGTCCGCAAGATGGCGTGCTCGTTCGGCTGGGACTGGGGGCCCGACCTGCGCACCGCCGGGCTGTGGAAGCCGGTGCGGGTCGAGCGCTGGTCCGTCGCGCGGCTGGCCCGGGTGCGCCCGCTGGTCACGCTCGACGCGGACGGCACCGGCCGGGTCGCGGTGCACGTGGACGTGGAGCGGTCGGGGCTGGTCCCGGACGCCGCGCTGACCGTCCGGGCGGCGGTGCTGGGAGTGTCCGCCTCCGTGACCGTGCCCGCGGGCGACTCCGCGGCGGCCGTCGAGCTGGCGGTCCCGGACGCCCCCGTGTGGTGGCCGGTGGGGCACGGCGAGCAGCCGCTGGTGGACCTGGACGTGACGCTGACGGGCGACGACGACGGGGCCGGAGTCCTCGACACCTGGCGCCGCCGAATCGGCTTCCGTTCCGTCGCCCTCGACACCGCCGACGACGAGCACGGCACCCGGTTCACGCTCGTGGTCAACGGCCGCCCGGTCGCCGTGCGCGGCGCCAACTGGATCCCCGACGACCACCTGCTGACCCGGATCACCCGCGAGCGCCTGGTGCGCCGGCTCGACCAGGCGGCGGACGCGCACCTCAACCTGCTGCGGGTCTGGGGCGGCGGGATCTACGAGTCCGAGGACTTCTACGAGGCGTGCGACGAGCGCGGCCTGCTGGTCTGGCAGGACTTCCTGCTCGCCTGCGCGGCGTACCCCGAGGAGGAGCCGCTGCGCTCCGAGATCGAGGCGGAGGCGCGGGAGAACGTCGTGCGGCTGATGCCGCACCCGTCGCTGGTGCTGTGGAACGGCGGCAACGAGAACGTCTGGGGCCACGAGGACTGGGGCTGGAAGGCGCAGCTCGGCGACGCCACGTGGGGCCGGTGGTACGCCGAGGAGCTGTTCCCGGCCGTGCTGGCGGAGCTGGACCCCACCCGCCCGTACGCCACCAACAGCCCGTTCACCCCGCGGCGCGACCCCGAGGGCGTGCACCCCAACGACCCCGACCGCGGCACGCACCACCAGTGGGAGGTGTGGAACCGCGTCGACTACACGGTCTACCGCTCGGAGATCCCGCGGTTCTGCTCGGAGTTCGGGTTCCAGGGGCCGCCGGCCTGGCGCACCCTCGTCGACTCCGTGCACGCGGCCGACGGCGGTCCGCTCGCCGACGCGCCCGTGCCGCAGGAGGACCCCGTGTTCCTCGTGCACCAGAAGGCCGAGGACGGCAACGGCAAGCTCGACCGCGGCATGGCGCCGCACCTGGGCGTCCCGCGCGACTTCGCCGACTGGCACTGGGCGGCCCAGCTCAACCAGGCGCGCGCCGTCCGGCACGCGGTCGAGCACTACCGCGCCTGGTGGCCGCGCACCGCGGGCTGGATCGTCTGGCAGCTCAACGACTGCTGGCCGGTGACGTCCTGGGCGGCCGTCGACTCCGCCGAGCGGCCCAAGCCGCTCTGGTACGCGCTGCGCGCCGCCGGCGCCCCGCGGACGCTGTTCCTGGCCGAGCGCGACGGCGGGGTCGTGCTGGTCGCGACCAACGACACCGACGAGCCCTGGTCCGGCACCGCGCACCTGCGCCGGGAGACGCTCGGCGGCGTGACGGCCGCGGCGGCGGGCGTGCCCGTGGCGGCGGAGCCGCGGTCGGTGGCCGTCGTGCCGCTGCCGGCGGACCTCGCGACGCCGCGTGACCCGGCCGGCGAGGTGCTGGCGGCGCGGCTGCCGGACCGGGGTGGCGAGGCGCGGGCGACGCACACGTTCGTCGAGGACGTCGACCTGCGGCTCGACCCGGGCGCGGTGCGGGCCACCGCCGCGCGCGAGCCCGGCGGATACCGGGTCGAGGTCGTCGCCCGGTCCTACGCGGCCGACGTCACGCTGCACGCCGACCGGCTCGCGGCGGACGCGCTCGTCGACGACGCGCTGGTCACGCTGCTGGCGGGCGAGCGGGCGACGTTCCACGTGACGACGGACGCCGTGCTCGACCTGGCCGACCTCACGGCCGCACCGGTGCTGCGGTCGGCGAACGACCTGCGCGGCGTGCCGCTCGCGGGCGACCCGCTCGCCGGCGAGCCCGACCTCGAGGCCGACCTCGAGGCGGCCCGGTGAGCGGGGCGCGCCGGTTCCCCGACGGCTTCCTCTGGGGCGCGGCCACGGCCGCGTACCAGGTGGAGGGCGCGACGGACGCGGACGGCCGCGCCCCGTCGATCTGGGACACGTTCTCCCGCACGCCCGGGGCGGTGCTCGGCGGCCACACCGGCGACCTCGGCACCGACCACTACCGCCGGTTCGCCGACGACGTCGCGCTCATGGCCGACCTCGGGCTCGGTGCCTACCGGTTCTCGGTCGCGTGGCCGCGCGTGCAGCCGACCGGGCGAGGGTCGGCGAACCAGGCCGGGCTGGACTTCTACCGGCGGCTGGCCGACACCCTGCTCGCGCACGGCATCGACCCGGTCGTCACGCTCTACCACTGGGACCTCCCCCAGGCGCTGGAGGACGCCGGCGGCTGGCCCCAGCGGGACACCGCCTGGCGGTTCGCCGACTACGCGGGCCTGGTCGCGGACGCGCTCGGCGACCGCGTCGCGCTGTGGACCACGCTCAACGAGCCGTGGTGCTCCGCCTACCTCGGGTACGCGTCCGGTGAGCACGCCCCGGGCGTGCAGGACCCCGCCCGGGCGCTGGCCGCGGTGCACACGCTCAACCTGGCGCACGGGCTCGGGGCCCGCGCGGTGCGCGCCGCCGTGGGGGACGCGACGCCGGTGTCGATCACGCTGAACCTCCAGGTGAACCGGGCCGCGTCGGCGGCGCCCGCGGACGCGGCCGCGAAGGCGCGGCTGGACCGGGTGGCGAACGAGGTGTTCCTCGGGCCGCTGCTCGACGGCGCCTACCCGGAGGAGGTCGTCGCCGAGACGGCGCACCTGACCGACTGGTCGTTCGTGCGCGACGGCGACCTGGACCTGGTCCGGACGCGGCTGGACGCGCTCGGGGTGAACTACTACACGACCGCGCTGGTCGGGGCGGACGGCTCGACGCCGGGCGGGGGCGCACCCGCGGAGGCCGACGTGCAGGCGGCCTCGCCCGCGGGCGCGACCCGGCCGCCCGCCAACCTCGTCGAGGGCGTCCGCTGGCGGCACCAGCCGGGCCCGCGGACCGCGATGGGCTGGGTCGTCGACCCGTCCGGGCTGACCGAGCTGCTGGTCGACCTGCACCGCCGCCGCCCCGGCCTCCCGCTGCACGTCACCGAGAACGGGGCGGCCTACCTCGACGTCGTCGCGCCCGACGGCGGCGTGCACGACGCCGACCGGGTGGCCTACCTGCACGCGCACGTCGAGGCGGTCGGCGCCGCGCTCGACGCCGGGGCGGAGGTCCGCGGCTACTTCGCGTGGTCGCTGCTGGACAACTTCGAGTGGGCGTACGGGTACGAGCGCCGGTTCGGGATCGTGCACGTCGACTACGCGACGATGGCGCGCACCGTGAAGGACTCGGGGCACTGGTACCGGCAGCTCGCGACCACGGGCGTGCTGCCGCCGGTCGCCGCGGCGGTGGCCGTCGGGGCGGGCGCGGGCGCAGGTGTCGCTGCCTGGGCGGGAGCCGGGGGCGGGGCCGCGGCGGGGGCCGGCGCGGGAGCCGGTGCCGGGGCCGGTGCCGGGGCCGGCTGAGCCGTTCCCTCTTGCCGGGTCGGGACGGCGCGAGCATCCTCGTCCCGTCCCACCCGGCCGCCGACCTGGGCGACCGGTGCCCGCCCGCCGCAGGAGGCACCGTGCTCACGCTGGAGCTCATCGTCGTCGTGCTGCTCGCGCTCCTCGCCGGCACGGCCCTCGGGCGCCGGTTCGGCGTCGCGCCGCCGCTGGTCCTGCTCGTGCTCGGGGTGGGCCTCGGGTTCCTCCCCGCGTTCCGCGGGCTCACGGTGCCGCCGGAGCTGGTGCTGCTCGTGGTGCTGCCCGCGCTGCTCTACTGGGAGAGCCTGACGACGTCGCTGCGCGAGATCCGCGCGAACCTGCGGGTGATCGTCCTGTCCAGCGTGCTGCTCGTGGTGGTGACCGCGGGCGTGGTCGCCGTCGTGCTGCACGCCCTCGGGATGCCGTGGGGCCCGGCGTGGATCCTCGGCGGCGTGCTGGCGCCGACCGACGCCACCGCCGTCGCCGGGGTCGCCCGCGGCATGCCCCGCCGCACCCTCACCACCCTGCGCGCCGAGAGCCTGGTCAACGACGGCACCGCCCTGGTGATCTACGCGATCGCGGTGCACGCCGTCGCCGAGCCGGTCACCGGCGGCTACCTCGCCGGGCGGTTCACGCTCTCCTACCTCGGCGGCGCCGCCGCGGGCGTCGCGGTGTGGTGGCTGGCGGTCCAGCTGCGCGAGCGGGTGCACGAGGCGATCCAGCAGAGCGTGATCAGCGTGCTGACCCCGTTCGCCGCGTTCCTGCTCGCCGAGCTCGTCGAGGCGTCCGGGGTGCTCGCCGTGGTCGTGGCCGGCCTGCTGCTCAGCCAGAGCGGCCCGCGCCTCATCCCCGCCGCCGCTCGCGTGCAGTCGCAGTCGTTCTGGGCGGTGGTCAGCCACGTGCTGAACGGGGCGCTGTTCGTGCTCGTCGGGATGCAGCTCGTCACCGCCGCGGACGGGCTGACCTCCGCCCGGCTCGCCGAGGCGCTGGGGTGGACCGCCGCCGCGTTCGGCGCGGTGATCGGCGCCCGGATGCTCTGGTTCCACACGACGCCCTACGTCGTCCGCGCCCTCGACCGCCGCCCGGTGCAGCGCACCCGGCGGGTGTCCTGGCGGCACCGGATGCCCGGGGCGTGGGCGGGGTTCCGGGGCGCGGTGTCGCTGGCCGCGGCGCTGGGCGTGCCCGAGACCACCGGGGACGGCGCACCGTTCCCCGGGCGCGACGTCATCATCTTCATCACCGGCGGCGTGATCCTGGCGACGCTGCTGATCCAGGGGCTCACGCTGCCGGCGGTCGTCCGCTGGGCCCGGCTGCCGGTCGACGACGGCGTGGACAGCGAGCGGCACCACGCGGAGAAGGTGGCGACCCGGGCCGCGCTGGACGCCCTCCCGGTCGAGGCCGAGCGGCTCGGGCTGACCGGCAAGGTCGTCGCCAAGCTCGAGGCGGAGTACCGGATGCACGCGGAGGCGCTGGCGGAGGCCGGCGACGGGCCCGCCGACCGCGGCCGCCCGCGCGAGGCCGACTTCGACGCGCTCCGGCTCGCGGTGCTCGCGCACAAGCGCGCGGCGGTGGTGCGGCTGCGCGACGAGCGGACGATCGACGACATCGTGCTGCGCGAGGTGCAGGCGCAGCTCGACGCGGAGGAGGTCCGGCTGACGCGCGGCGCCCTGTCCCCGGAGTGAGCCGGGCTCGCGGGTGTCGGTGGTCGGCGGCAGGATGACGGACGTGCTGCTCGCCGACGTCGCCGCCACCAGCGCGGGCCTGGCCGCGACCCGCTCGCGTCTCGCCAAGCGGGCGCTGCTCGTGGACCTGCTCCGCCGCACCGGCCCGGAGGAGGTGCCCGTGGTCGCGCGCTACCTCGCGGGCGAGCTGCGGCAGCGCCGCACGGGCCTCGGCTGGCGGTCCCTGCGCGACCTGCCGCCGCCCGCCGCGGAACCGTCGCTGGACGTGCTCGCGGTGGACGCGGCGTTCGAGCGGATGGCCGGGCTGTCCGGCCCGGGCTCCGCGGGGGCGCGGGCCGCACTGGCGGCCGACCTGTTCGGCGCCGCCACCGTCGACGAGCAGCGGTTCCTCGCCGGCCTCGTCTCCGGCGAGGTGCGGCAGGGCGCCCTGGACGCGCTGCTGCTCGACGCGGTCGCCGAGGCCGCCGGCGTGCCGGTCGCGACGGTGCGCCGGGCCGCCATGCTCGCGGGCGCGAGCGAGCCGGTCGCCGAGGCGGCCCTGGCGGCGCCGGACCCGGAGGCCGCCCGCGCCGCGCTCGACGCCTTCGGTCTGGCCGTCGGCCGCCCGGTCCGGCCGATGCTCGCCGCCTCGGCGCCCGACGTCCCCGCTGCGGTCGCGGGGTTCGACGGCCGGGCGGTCGTCGTGGACGCCAAGCTCGACGGCATCCGGATCCAGGTGCACCGTGACGGCGACGACGTGCGCGTCTACACCCGCAGCCTCGACGACATCACCGCGCGGGTGCCCGAGGTCGTCGCGGCGGCGCTGGCCCTGCCGGTGCGATCGGTGGTGCTCGACGGCGAGGCCCTGGCCCTGGACGACGCCGGCCGGCCGCGCCCGTTCCAGGAGACCGCCGCGCGCAGCGCCACCCGGGACGCCGAGCTCGCCGCGACCACCGCGCTGCACCCGTTCTTCTTCGACGTCCTGCACCGCGACGGCGTCGACCTGCTCGACGCCCCGCTGACCGAGCGCCTGGCCGTCCTCGACGCGATCGCCCCGGACCACGCCGTCGAGCGCGTCGTCACCGCCGACCCCGACGTCGCGCAGCAGGCGTTCGCCGGCTGGGTCGCCGCCGGGCAGGAGGGCGTCATCGTCAAGGACGCCGCCGCGCCCTACGAGGCCGGCCGCCGCGGCGGTGCCTGGGTCAAGGTCAAGCCGCGGCACACCCTCGACCTGGTGGTGCTGGCCGTGGAGCGCGGCTCCGGCCGCCGGGTCGGCTCGCTGTCCAATATCCACCTCGGCGCGCGGGACGGCGACGGCGGGTTCGTCATGCTCGGCAAGACGTTTGAGGGAGCAGAGTTACGTACCGGATGGGTCCCCGTTGGCAAGACCTTCAAGGGTATGACTGACGCCATGTTGGCGTGGCAGACGCAGAGGTTCCTTGACCTCGCCGAAGGCCCGACTGACGGGGACGTCATCCAGGTGAGACCCGAACAGGTCGTGGAAGTCGCATTCGACGGCGTGCAGCGCTCATCCCGATACCCCGGCGGGCTCGCCCTCCGGTTCGCCCGAGTTGTTCGCTACCGGGAGGACCGCCAGCCGGAAGAAGCGGACACGATCGAGACGCTTCAGAGCCTGCTCCCAAGACCTACGGGGTCGGTTTCTCACCAGGCCTAGTCCGCGTCATTTCGAATCTGAGAGAAATCGGCGTCGAGCCTGCTGTTCAGTTCCTCGAAATGCCGGTTCAGAAGCGTGTCTGACACCGAATCTCGTTCTCGCTCTTCCACGACTGCTCGGCTGCGAGCCAGCCACGCACCGATCGCTACCACCGAGAGCCCTGAAGCCAACACCAGCCAACTTCCGCCCGGCTCCGAGTCTGTCAGCCGATCCAACTGGAGCCCCACCACCGGCCCTCCGATGAGCGCGAGCGTGAAAGTGATCGTTGGATCGGTGCCGACTTCGTACAATCGACGGCGTCGCCGAGAGCGGCGGAGCATTCTGCTCACGGAGGCTTCGATGCCATATCGGGGGTCGTCAGCGGGCTTAGAGATAGAGCGGCGCTCAGCGCGACCCATTCGGAGCATACGTCGTCGCAGCCACGCAGGCCGATCCGGGATACCGTCGTAAAGCCAGGGCACGAGTACCTCCGATTCGCGCTCGACCGTGTCGCCGCGTGCGACTAGTCCGGCGCCTCGACACTTAGCAACTGCAACGCTTCCCGTCGCGTCACGATAGTGCCATCCGGCTGGGCTTTTCGTGAGGAACGGACGAGCAGTGTGACGAAATCGCCAGGACGAACCCGGCGCACGTCAGTCAGGTCAAGGCTACTCGCCACGATGCGCTCGATTCCCCCGTCAGCCGTGGCGATGAGCCACCTCTCGCGATTGCTGACGGTCTCAGCGATTCCCGTCAATGGCTCTTCCTCACTCGCCAAGTCCCGCCCCTCAATGAACTTCGCGAGCCAACGAGCGCCGCTCACCGAGAGGTTCGCGCGCCTCGTCCCAGCCGAGGGCTCCGTCCAGGATGCATCCAAGTCGACGTCGGCCGCGTGCAGCGTAGTGGCGAGATCATGCAGGGAAGCGGCAGCGCGCGGGCCGAGTTCACGCAACGACTCCGAGAGCGGGTCAAGGTCACTGATGCCTGCGCGTGGAACCTCCGCCAGGACATTCAGGAGCATCTCACTTGCCATGTCAGCGAGCGGACGAGACACGTCGAACATCGGCCGCTGCCCATGTGGCTCGACTTCCGCAAGAGGATCTGCCGCCGGCTCGAGGTGTAGCACCAACGACCCTGGCTGAGGCGCACCAGTCAACGCGAGCCTTGTACGGGCAGCGATGTCGTCTGGAACTCTCCCGCGAGCGCTCTTAACGCCGCTCAGTGCCGCTCCGATAGCGGTCGTAGCCCGCTGCCACTGGCGCGCGATCCTGCCCACCTCATCGAGGTCCACGGAGTGCCCCCGAACTCCGCCGCCGTGCAGGCGGACTGACCCCGAGGAACGGAGCGCTCGGGCATCACCCCGGTCGTGAGCAACGAACGCTGCAACGCTGAGGTGCGCGAGATCCCCCGGTTCGTCCCACAGCAGCCCGACCTCCGACTCGCTCGCTCGTGCAAGGAGAGCCTCGTGGTCATCGGTAGCCATCGAGGATCACCTCCAAGTATCCGCGGCGCGGAAGAGCAGACGTACGGGGGTCCTGGTGGCGCTCCCGGGACCAGAAGTCGTCCCAGTAGCCCCTCGGTAGAAGGTACTGCTCTCCTCTGTCAGACGGCCCGGCGTCCGTACCCGCATGCGGCCACCAGGGGAGCACGTAAGAGTCCACACGCAGCCCTAGCACCGACTTGACCTGCGACTTCGCGACAATTTGGAGGAACTTCGCGGCAGTCACGTCAGCGCGAGCCCTGGCCAAGTTCTGATGATCGATGACGTAGAGACAGTCCAGGTCCGCGGGCTCAGGCTTGGTTGTGAAGAAACTGCCCGAGAGCCAACACGCGGCCACGCCGCCTGTGACCCTCCTGAGGGTCTCAGTGAGGCGAGTCCAGTCGTTGAACACGGCTGCGCGGTGAGCCGAGTCAGGCAGAGCGACGAACTCCGCCAGGTCGGCGACCTCGACGGTCCATCTCCCAAGCGGCAAGCGTCCGCTCGTCAACGGAGGCGCGCCCATCACATCGTCCCCGAGGGTGCCATGAGGCCGAGTCTGACACGGGGCTGCGCCAGTCAAGATAGAATCTGGCTGGAGATCGCCCGGCCGGCTCAGTGGGCGTTCACGTCGGATTGTCGTGAGGCCCAGACTCGCGCGCATCGCGACTTGCTACGCCGATCCGGGAGGGGTCGAGCCCCGGGGAGGGGGTCGCCCCCTCCCTCTCTCAGGGCCGGGACGACGCGGAGACGACTCATGGTTCCGCTGCACGCTCGTGTCGCGACGGGCATCTCACGCGAGCACCCATAGAGTCCTCGACATGGTCACAAGACCCGTCATCCTCGCGTCGGCCCAGTCGCAGTTCCCGGCGAGCGCCAACCGCACCGTGCGCGTCCGCGCGGCATGGCGGGCAGAAGACGACGAGACCGGCGCGACCCAGCCCGCTCCGAACGGGCCCCACGGCTGGACCGGCGTTAGCCAGCCTGCAACTGCTCAAGTGCTCCGGGGCCTTCAGTCTCGCGGCTTTACCTGGGTCAACCTGGAAGCCGGCGGCACGGCTAGGCCGTTTCGAGACGTGCCGATCTCGTCGCTGCTCTGACCGATCACAATCAGCTTTCAACGCGCGGCAACGTGGCCGCACGTGTCGCGCGGGTGCGTCGGAATCGCACACTTTGCGGAAGCGGCTTCGCGCATCAGGCTGCCACCGGCTCCGTAAGCACAACGCCGGACGCGACGCGGCGCAGACGGGTGCCTCGACGCGCCAGCAGACCCGGCAACGCCGCGTGGTCGGCGGGCAGAGTGAGGCGCACGGGCGTCTGATCGTCGGCCAGTGCGGACACTTCGACGTGTCCGGAGCGAAGCGGGCGCGGCGCCTCAGCGGGCTTGGCGTTGATCGGGTCGACGCCAGTGCCTCGCGTCGATCGGCCCGTTGCTCGGTTCGTGCGGCCAGCCGGAGCCTCTGGAGCGGCGAAGACGCGATGATCGGGGTTGTCGAGGTCGTCGCCGAGGTCGTTCGCCAGGTCGGCGCTTTCCGCGTGGTCGACGGCACCGTCGGTCGGGTCGCCGGAGTCGTCGTGGAAGTGCATAGAGGCTCTCCTGTGAAGGGTCGAGACCGGGCGCGGGTCGGGTTGGTGTCATGCGAACGGCATGGGCGCAGTGCTCGGTGAGGGGCCGCCCTCCCAGAAGGCCAGGGCGCCGCTTACGCGTGCTCGCGCGGCGGTCACGGTGGACAGCGCGGCGGCCATCGCCTGTCGTGCCTGGGCGCACGCCGCGCGAACCTCGAGACGCTCGTCCTGGAGCGCCACGGCGGCGGTCGGGTCGGACGGAGGGCCGGAGGGCTTGCGCGACGCGTCGGTGTCGGGCCGCGGTCGCGGCGCCGGGGACCACTGCACCTGCTCGGCGGCATCCAGTGCGATCGCCAGGTCGCGAGTGCCTAGCAGGAGGTCGCCGAGGGCAGTCCGGGCGTCGGTGATCGCAGGAATTGTCGGCCTCACTTTCTGGGAAGCATTGGGCAGCCTGGCGAGGCGCGAGAGGGGGGTGTGAGCCCGGATCGGGGCCGCTCCAGGAGCGCGGCCCCGATCCGGGCTCACGAGTTCCGCCGCTGACGCAATTCAGCGGAGGTGCCACGTCGGCCCGGAGAGTGGGGTCGAGGCGGCAGGGTGTCGCGGTGCTCGCAGGGCAACGACTTCACACGAATCCCCGCGAGCGGACCGTGCCCAATACCGGCATGGCTGAACCGGTATGCGACGAGGACAAGGCCTGCTCGTCGGCGAGAGAGCCTCTCCCTCGCCGCGTAGTTGGTTATTCCGCACCAGGCGACCCGCCCACCTGGCGCCGAAAGGCCGGAATGACAACCGGCGTTCCCGCCTCCGGGTCAGGCGTTCCCGCCCCGTCGCGCCATTGCGCCGAGGCTGGTGGTCTATCTGTCAGGCAGACGCGGTGTCGACGCGAATCGCGCCGCCGTGCTCGACGAGGCTCACCGTGCCGGTCTCGGTGTCGACCACCGGCAGCGGCATCGCGCGGGAGCCGACGAGGACGGAAACGAGCGACTCCTCCGCCGCGACGGCGGGGTTGTAGGCCCGAATCAGGCGGAGTGCGAACTCACTGTTCTCGGTCTGCGCCCGCACGGCCGCAGAGAACGGTGCGCCATCCGGTGCGATCGGAGCGCGCAGGACCAGCGTGAAGGCGTTGCGGATGTAGAAGACCGCCTCGCCGGGAGCCAGCGACGTCGACTCCTGCACAGTGAAGCCGCGCACCTTGCCGTCTGCATCGAAGGTCGACACCGGGCCATCGAGCAGAGCGCCGTACACGTCCGCGCCGACGGCCGCGAGCAGCGGGGTCGCGCCGTTGACGCCGTTCTTGCGCAGCGCGGCGCGGGCAGCGGTGAACATCCGGGCGGGGTTCGCCTCGTCGAACGCGAGGTCCTTCAGCGGCGTTGCCTGCATGGCCTTGACGACCCGATCCTCCGAGTAGGAAGCGAGCGCGGCGCTCTGCGGCGCGAGCACCTGCGCTGCGTAGTCGGTCAGGCCGAGCGAGAGGTCGGCCTCGGACAGCGCCACCCGCGAAAAGGCGTGCACGTCGATCTCGACGGGCACGGTCTGCTCGTGGATCGAGCCCAGGTCCAGCGGAGTCGTGGTGTCCTTCGGGTCCTTGGTCCCCGCGACGGTGGCGCCGGGGATGCGGACCGGCACGACCAGACCGCGGCCCGGGTTGAAGTCCGCCTCGACGTCGCGGGACACCGTCCCGGCGATGTTCAGGTCCTTGTGGGCGAGCGACGCGGCGACGGCGGCGGCCTGCTCGGCGGTATAGAGGGTGTTCGGCATTCTGAGATGCACTCCTGTCGGATCGGGGTCGAGAGGCGCGGCCCCGGCGCGTTGCCGGGCTCTGGTGCGATTCGCGGGCGGTCGGGCGCGCGAGATGGTCACTACCTAAGTAGTCGTGCGTGGGCGGGGATCCTGTTGCCCGGTTTCGATTGGCGAACCGCGCCGCAAGACCAGTTTGCTGGGGTGATTAGGTGCCGCTGGGCGCAAAGGCAATTGTTGGGGCGCGTAGGGCGTGAGAACACGCCCTCTCCTGTTACCGCTCAAGAGAGAGAGACTCTTGAGAGAGAACCAGGAAGGGCGTGTTCTGACGCCCTACCCGCCCCAGGGTTGCCGCAAGCGACACCCACTCCGGCGCAGAGCGCGCCCGCGCGAGGAGCCCGCGTGTAGGGAGTTGCTCAGGAGCGTGTAGTCGTTGCCTGGGCAGTGCTCGCGAGTCTGCTGGCGGTCGGTACCTGGCGCCGAGGGGGCGTGTGGGGCGTCAAGACACGCCCCCTCCTGTTCTCTCTTCGAGAGTCGACTCTCTTAGAGAAGGAACAGGAGGGGGCGTGTTCTCACGCCCCGCCCGCCCCACTTCGATCAAGAGGCGGTCGACGACGGCGACGCTCCGTCAATCCGTGAGGGCTTTCGCGCATCACGAGGCACTCCACGGTGCAGACCGGCGCACTCGGGCGCCACACCAACGACTGGGCGGTTTATCAATCCAGTGAGTCGGGAGGCGCCGCTAGAGGGACAGGCTCTCGCCCACCTGTCCGGCGCCCACGCCCGCGCCCGCGCCCGGATTAACCATCGCGCTAGCCGCGGCGGCCATCGCGCAACTAGTCCAACTGTCCGGCGAGATAGTCAGGTTCTGCTGCCTCAAGTTGAGGAACGACCTGCTCGGACCTCCTGACCTTGTCCTCCAGCGGAATGCGCCCGGGGCGAACGACGTAAGTAACTCCCGCTGCGAGCAGCGTCGACGCTCGATCCGCCGCTGATGACCGATGCCATACCTCGGAATAGGTCTCACCGGTTGGAACATATCGAGTGGTCGTCTCGTCCGGCAGCGCTTCGGCCGCCATCAGTTCTCGCTTCGCCGCTCGGTAGCCCGCGAAGGCCTCAGCCTCAGCAACGTCATCGACCGCCTCATCCAGCGCCGCGCGCGCGATCGAGAGGCGCAATCGCGCCTCGGCCATCGATCGCACACGGGCATCGGAAGTCGACGTTGAGACCTCGGCCAAGACGTCAAGCGAGCCGAACGATCCGAGGAAGTCTGCCTCCACCCTCGCGTCGGCGTTCACCCGGATGACGCTCGCCGAGGGCTCTCCATCTGCGTGGCGGACGCGCCGGCACTTGTAGGTCGCGTGCGAGGGATTCTTGGCCGCCTGAAAGTAGAGGCGATCTCCGCACACACCGCACTTGAGAGCAGCGCCGAGATCCTGCGACCTCACCCACGTCTTCTCCGGACGTGCAAGGTGTCGCTGGAGGCCATCCCACTCGATCAGCGTAAAGACTGCCGCTTCCGGGTCTACGACTCCCGAGGTCGTGAATCCGGCCAGCCGGTTGTTCCTGAGCAATCGAGACAGCGTCGGTCCGCCGATGCCCAGCCGTTCGGCACAGACCGCTTGTGTCGTCTTTCCCGCAAGAAGATCCTCAACTGCCTCTCGGAGGGCAGGACCGGACACGGGGTCGGGACGAAGCACGAGGCCGCGCCCATGCGGGTTGGGTACGGACACCAGGCCGAACGGCGCCTTGCCCACCGCGTGACGACCTTCGCCGGCGAACACGGCCAGCGACTCACGCCGACGCTCAGATATCAGGGCGGCCTCAAACTCGGCAACAGCGCCGAAGACAGTGAGGAGCAACTTGCCCATTGATCCCTCTGTCGAGATGTACGGCTCGGCAAAGACCACCTCGGCGCCGACGGCGTTGACCCGCTTCACGAGCCCGAGCAGGTCCTCCGTGTTTCGAGCGGCGCGATCGATCTTCGTAACCAGGAGTCGATCGCCAGACCGCAGGTCGTTCAGGAGCCTCCCACCCTCAGGGCGCTCAACGAACCGAGTCTTCGAGCCCGAGACGGAGCGATCGACGTACTCGACGGCGCCAGGTCGCGCGTGAGGGGTGAGCATCGCTCTCTGCTTGTCGATGGAGCCGGAAGCGGCCGTGTCGAGCGAGATGCGAAGGTACATGCGATCGGTCACGACCGCCGATCCTACGTGACTTCGTTCCGAGCAAGGCGATCTAGGAGATGCAGGACGCGCGCCAGCCGTCCAGCACGCAAATCTCTACGTCGTATCGCCGCAACCGAGCCCGCGGGTCGTCATCTGTACCTACTCTTGCCGCAGGACCACAGGCAGCCGAGCAGCGGGCAACGAGGAGGTCAGCGATGACGGATGAGACGCCGGACGAGGCGGTCGACGCCGCAGCCATCGACACCGATCACGAGGAGAACAGCAAGCCCGTTGCTCGGACCGGAAAGCCGCAGTACCTCTTCCCCCGGAAGACCGTCGATGAAGCACTGCGAATTCCGGGCGTGATCCGAACTCACAACGGAGGCGAACCCTACAACCCGCAGGAGATCGCAAAGGCGCTCAACGTCGGAGGAAAGACGGGGAACTTCTTCTATCTCACGACTGCGGCGCGCGACTACGGTTTCACCTCCGGGACTCGCGACGCCGGCGAGATATCCTTGACCGCACTCGGCAAGCAGGCTGTTTATCCGGAATCGGACGCCGATGCCTACGGTGCGAAACTGAAAGCGTTCTTGAACGTGGACAAGTTCAGAGGAGTCGTCGAACACTACAAGGGGAGCAAACTTCCCGCCGACGAGTTTGTGCGCAACGTTCTTGAGACTAAGTTTGGGCTCGATCCCAGGACGCATGACACCTTCCTAGACGTGTTCCAGAAAAACTGCCGCATCCTTGGGATCGGCGCAGATTGGACGCCCGGCCAAGCATCACCCCGAAGCACCGAAACGCCGAGCGACGGCCACAACGGCAGCCCGAAAAACATCCTTGCGAACCCCGCGGCGACACCGGCCGGTGGTCGACCCATTTGTTTCGTTGCGATGCCTTTCACAGAAAAGACCGAGGAGTATGCGCCCGGATTCTTCACTGAGGTGTTCGCTTCACTGTTCGAGCCTGCGATCGAGCGCGCCGGGTTCGAGGCGCGGACCGCACGCGGCCAGGGCTCCGACCTCATTCACTCGACCATAGTGAACGGACTCCTAGACGCGGACTTGGTACTGGTCGACCTAACGGAACACAACCCCAATGTTCTCTTCGAACTCGGTCTGCGAATCGCGGAGAAGAAGCCGATCGTCCTCGTGAAGGCGATCGGGACGAATCCGATCTTTGACGTCGACAACTTGCTCCGAGTTGTCTCGTACAACCCGAATCTCTGGCCGAGCACCGTCAAGGACGACCTCCCGCGGCTGACGGAGTTCATCAAGGGCGCCTGGGCAACTAGGGAGACCGAGCGCCCTTACATGGAGATCCTTCGCCAGCAGGTACTCGCCTCCTGAGTCGACGCCTTAAGGGGAGGCGGCCTCTGACTGTTGGGGGTGCGTCACCAGCGACGTCGTCGGCAACCTCCCCGCTTCGGTAACTTCGCGCCGTGCAAGACGTTCAAGGGCATGACGGACGAGATGCTCGCCTGGCAGACCGCGCGGTTCCGGGAGCTCGAGGTCGCCGACGACGGGTGGACCGTGACGCTGCGGCCGGAGCAGGTGGTGGAGATCGCGTTCGACGGGCTGCAGCGGTCCACCCGGTACCCCGGCGGGCTGGCGCTCCGGTTCGCGCGGGTCCTGCGGTACCGCGAGGACAAGACGGCGGCGGAGGCGGACACGATCGAGACCGTGCGGGCGCTGGCGGCACCGGCGGGCTGAGGCCGGAGGACGCGGGCGGGCTGGGACCCGGGGGCGCGCGCGGGCCGGCACCCGTGGGACGAGGCCGGGGCGGGGAGCACCAGGCCGGGCCGCGGCGGACGTCACCCGCGGACCGGGACCCTGGTCCCTTCCGCACCCGCTCGCCCCGGGCCGCCGCGCCGCGCGGACGGGTGATCCACCCCCAGGTCAGCGGCCTCGTCGGGGTCCGCGCACGAGAGGATGGAGGCGTGGACCACCACCCCCGGTCCACGGGCCGCGAGGACGCGACCGCCTCCCTCGCGGCGACCCAGCCGGTGGCGTGACCCGCCACCCGAACCGTGCAGGAGGACCCCGTGCACCCCGACCTGTTCCTCGTCGTGTACCGCCAGCAGGAGCGCGAGCTCGAGCACCGGCTCGAGCACCGGCGCTCGCAGGCCGCCCGGGGCGACGACCCCGGACGCCGGCCGCGGCACCGCCGCCCGCTCGCGGCCCTGGCGGCGGCCCGCCGCCGCCAAAGTCGGGTCGGA
>NZ_JAGXJG010000393.1:0-249 GCF_019091725.1 Cellulomonas sp. GbtcB1
GCACGGGAGCGGCTCGTCGCGGCCTGGTGAGCGCGCGCCGGGCGCTTGTCGGGCGCGGGTCGGGCGGGTGCGGGATCGGTAATGAGACTGAGTATCAGCTGTGTTAGCGTGACCGTGCTGATCATCCGACCCGCGACCGGAGAGGTGACGGCGGCGGGGGCACCCGGGCGCCCGCACGGGCCCCGCGCCCGCCGGCCACCCACATGACCCTTTCGCCCCGCACCCCCCCCCCACTCGCCGGTGTGCTCG
>NZ_JAGXJG010000394.1:0-249 GCF_019091725.1 Cellulomonas sp. GbtcB1
CCGGAGCACCCGGGGCGCCCGCGGGCAAAGTTTTAATCAATTTTTAATGATCTTTATATCATTGGAAAGATAATAGAATTTCCTATAATTTTTATGAAGACAAGTTTTATTGAATTAGTGTAGTTGTTGGTCAAAAATAGTGATCTTTCTGCTGTACTGTAAGAGTACGAATTTTAATGTTAGGGCCTTGAACCATGTGTTGTTATAGGTAGTAATGACGAGATAACAAATCTTAAGCAGCGGGATTTG
>NZ_JAGXJG010000395.1:0-248 GCF_019091725.1 Cellulomonas sp. GbtcB1
CGGCCGCGGGGATCCCGCTGGACCCGGCGCTGCTGGTCGAGGACAAGGACTTCCACCGGTCCGAGGGCCCCGCCGCGACCGAGCAGCTGCTGGCGGACGGCGTCGACTTCGACGGGGTGTTCTGCTTCAACGACTCGCTGGCGTTCGGGGCGCCCTACACGCTCGGCGTGCACCGGGTCGCGGTGCCGGACAAGGTCGCGGTCGTCGGGTACGACAACATCGCGGAGGGCGGGTTCCTGGTCCCGCCG
>NZ_JAGXJG010000396.1:0-248 GCF_019091725.1 Cellulomonas sp. GbtcB1
GGTGCGCCCGGTCGCGCGCCGCGAGGGCCGCCCCGCCGAGGACCGCGGCCGTCGCCGACGCCAGCAGGATCGCGACCTTGAGGTGCTCGTCGTGGGCGCTGCCGGCCCCGAAGGCGAGCCCGCCGATGAGCAGCGAGACGGTGAACCCGATGCCGGCGAGCAGGCCGACCGCCCCCACGTCCCGCCAGTGTAGGTCGGGGGCGAGGGTGGCGCGGGTGAACCGCGCGACCAGCCACGTCGCCGCCAGG
>NZ_JAGXJG010000397.1:0-248 GCF_019091725.1 Cellulomonas sp. GbtcB1
GGACCGGGGGTGCAGTCTCCTCGGCGGCGTCGAACAGGCTCTTCATGCCGATCTCGAGGAAGCGCGCGATCGTCATGGCCACTGCCACGTGGTAGCTGGTAAAGGTTGTCTTCGCCGTCGTGTCGATCGTAACCATGCCGCGAGGTCTGCCGTCGACCTTGAGTGGTACGGGCACGAACGACTCCCAACGCGCTTCGGGTGCTCGCTGGACTTGGAACCGAGACTTCTTCGGCTTCTCTACTCATCGC
>NZ_JAGXJG010000398.1:0-248 GCF_019091725.1 Cellulomonas sp. GbtcB1
GTAACGGTTACCCGCGGTGACCGGCATCTAAAGTTTAAGCCGGCCCAAATAACCCACAAGATAGGCAAATTAAAGATGGAATCCGGTCACCTTCGGTAAGAATAAGAAGACGGATAGTGGCAGATTGGACGCCAGAAAATTTTTTTTGGGCCTCTTTCTCGCTGAACTAGTGTGCGGTAAGCTTACGAATGGTGATTGTATCCACCATTTTATGGGTAGGAGCCCGACGCGGCGGCCTGATTCAGCCT
>NZ_JAGXJG010000399.1:0-248 GCF_019091725.1 Cellulomonas sp. GbtcB1
TGCTGCGGAGCCTTGAGCGTTGAAAATGAATTTGCCGCAGCAAGGGCGTAGTCCTTGGTGATTTTGACGTAATCACTGCATAAATGTCAGAATCAAATTTGTATACCACTAAGTGGCAAAAGGATCGCGTGGTGGGAAATCTTACTCTTGGTTGACATTGTTCTGGCTCGTTCCCAAAGCCCAAACACACCCGTCGGCATCTTTCAGTTGATCCAGAAGCTCAGGTTCGTAAGATCCAAAATCTCGAT
>NZ_JAGXJG010000400.1:0-247 GCF_019091725.1 Cellulomonas sp. GbtcB1
CACCCAGCCCCATGTCGTGCAGCGCCCCGACCATGGTGCGGAACTCGGCGACGCGGGCGCCGCCGTCCGGGTTGGTGGCGTAGGAGCCCTCGGGCGCGGTGAAGTGCCACGGGTCGTAGCCCCAGTTGAAGCCGTCGCGCTCGCGGGTCGCGCCGACGGCGGCCTGCTGCTCCGGGCGCGCCGGGCCGCACCCCGGGAGGTCGCCGGTCACCGCCTGCGCGGGCCGGTCCTCCTCGATCGACCCGGT
>NZ_JAGXJG010000401.1:0-247 GCF_019091725.1 Cellulomonas sp. GbtcB1
CCGCGGCGGCCACCAGACCCTGTCCGGCGTCGACCTGCGGGACGGGGGCGGCGAGGTCGTCGCCCTGCTCGGCGCCAACGGCTCCGGCAAGTCCACCCTGGTCCGCGCCCTGCTGGGCACCGCGCCGCGCACCGCGGGCGAGGTCCGGCTGCTCGGGGGCGCGCTCGGCGACGGCGTGCCGTGGGAGCTGGTCGGCTACGTCCCGCAGCGGCTGCCCGCCGGCGGCGGCGTCCCGGCGACCGCGCTC
>NZ_JAGXJG010000041.1:0-39814 GCF_019091725.1 Cellulomonas sp. GbtcB1
CTCGCCGCGCTCACCGGCGCCGACACCGCCGCGGGACCGGCGGACACCCGGATCGCCTCCCCGCTCGACGCCCTGGTCGCGGCGCGCCGCGCGCGGGCCCGCGGGGACGCGCCGACCGCCGTGCGGCACGCCCGGGTCGCCGCCGGCTGGGCCGCCGACGTGGGGGAGACGCTGACGCAGACCGAGGCCACCCTCCTCCTCGCCGACCTCGCCGAGGAGCGAGGGGCCCCGACCCTGGCGGACGACCTGGCCCGGCGGGCGCTCGCGGTCGCCGGCACGGAGCGGGTGGTCCGCCCGTTCGTCGTCCCCGGCGGGGCGGGGCGCGCGGCCCTCGCGCGGGTGCTCCCGGAGCGGGGTGACGCGCTCGCGGCGGCGCTGGTGGCGCACGTCGGGACGCCCGAGGCCGCGCCCGAGCCCGAGCCGCTGCCCGTGCCGCTGACCGACCGCGAGCTGGGCGTGCTCGCGGCCCTGCCGAGCATGGCGAGCAACACCGAGATCGCCGAGGAGCTGTTCGTCTCGGTGAACACCGTCAAGGCGCACCTGAAGTCGCTCTACCGGAAGCTCGACGTGCAGACGCGGCGGGCGGCCGTCGCCCGCGGGCGGTCGCTGGGGCTGCTGAGCTGACCCGCTCAGTGGTGCAGCGCCTCCTTCAGCACCACCATCACCACGCCCAGCAGCCCGACGCCCACGGAGTTCGCCACGCGCGCGAACCCCCGCACGCCGCCGGACGTGGCCATCCGCCAGCCGACCCCGACGAGCAGCGCGGTGTTCGTCAGCAGCGCGATCCGCACCCCCGTGCCCGGGGCGACGCCCAGCAGCGCCTCCGCGAGCAGCACCGCCACGGGGACCAGGCACGCGGCGACGAGCGGGAGGCCGTCCGCGACGACCTCCCGCCGCTCCTCGCCGTGCAGGCTGCGGCCCAGCAGGGTCCGCGTCGCGGTCCAGTGGGCGTAGCTCTCCGCCGCCCAGTAGACGAGCAGCGTGCCCAGCAGGGCGAGCGCCAGCCGCGCCAGCCCGATCGATTCGGGGGCGGCCGCGAGCACCGACCCGGTCACCACCAGGCCGTACAGGTGCCCCGCCCGGCGCCGGACCAGCCGGGGCCGGGTCAGCGCCTCGGTGCCGGCCACGGCGGGCCGCTCAGCCGAAGGTCTCGAGCAGCAGGCTCTTCTCGGCCTCGGTCAGGTTCGTGGCGACGAGCCGGGAGCCCAGCCCGTGGAACCGCTCGCCGAGCCGGTCGAGGTCGCCGTCCTGGGTGACCGCCAGCAGCACCGAGGTGCCCTCGGTGGTCTCGTCGCGGAGCTTGATGAGGTCCTTCTCGTCGATCCCGACGCCCTCGACCGACTTGGCCAGGGCACCGATGCCCGCGCCCGCCGCGGCGCCGAGCAGCGGCACGAAGAACAGGCCGCCGACCAGCAGGCCCCACAGCGCGCCCCAGCCCGCCGCGTGCTTGCCGCCCTCGTGGTGGTGGTGCAGCTCCGGGCGCTTCTCGCCCTCGGGCCAGGACACCACCGCGGAGTCCACGACGGTGACGATCCCCTCGCCCTGGGCGTCGCGCAGGGCGCCCCGCGCGCGCTCGGCGCCCTCGGGGGTGTCGAACTTCCAGGCCGTGAACGTCGTCATCGCTCGTCCTCCTCGTGCGGCGGCGTGCGGCGCGCCGGTCCGGGTCCGGGCACGGTGTGCCCGCACGTCACTGTCTCCCGGGTGGAGCGCCGACCGGCTCACCCGGCCTGGGTGAGACTCCCGGCGCCGGGCCCGGTGCCTGCTCCGCTCGCGCCGTCGGCGCCGTCCGCCCAGGCCAGCACCCGCAGCGCACGCAGCGTGATCCAGCGGTTCGGCTCGCCGACCCCGCCGTCCATCACGAGGTGCACCGCGCCGGGGTGCACCCGGTCGAGCGCCCACCGCCCGTCCGGCTGCCGCCGGGACCGCACGTGCGCCACCGCCTCGGCCGTCCGGGGGTCCGGCGGGGCGCCGGTCGCACGCAGGTGGTCGAGCGCCCGCAGCACGTCGTAGTGCCAGGAGAACGGGAACGCGAGGTCGAGGTAGGCGGGGTCGACGACCTCGCCGGTGCTGAGCCGGCGGAGCAGGCCCCGCGCGAGCAGGTACTCCTCCCCGCGCAGCCGGGCGGCGCGGGCGGCGGCGACCCGGGCCTGGTCGGGACCGGTGCCCGGACCGGCGCCCCCGCCGGCCCGCTCGTACGCGAGCAGCCCCTCCAGCACGCAGGCCGTGGTGTCGAACGACGACCGCACGGAGCCGTTCTCCGCCTCGCAGTTCCAGCCGCCGTCCTCGAGCTGCTCCCCGAGCAGCCGGTCGAGGACGCCGGACACGTCGGCCCCGAGCAGGGCCCCGGCCTCGACGGTGCGGCCGTTGATGCACGGCTCGACCTCGCCGTCGAAGTACCGCTGGCCCGCGTGCTCCCAGCGCCCGTGCCGGTCCACCCGGGTGCGCACGTCGCGGGCCTCGGGCGACGCGGGGTCGAGGCCGAGCAGCCCGGGCGTCTGGAGCGAGTGCATCGTCGCGGTCCACGGCTGCCCCGGACCCTCGCCGCGGTAGCCGGCCGGGAAGCACGCGCCGCCGGCCCACAGGCCGTCGGCGTCGCGGGCGGCGAGCAGCCGGGCGCCCCAGCCCTCGCGACCTACCCGCGCGCGCTCGGCGGCGACCTCGGCCGGCGGAGCGCCGGTCAGGTCGCGGAGCGTCTGCCAGCGGATGGCCGGGTCGCCGTCGAGGAGCCACGCGAGGACGTCCATGCGGCCAGGCTAGGCGCGGGGGCCGACACCCGCGTCGTCCCACCGGTGGGCGCCGGCCGCCGCCGTCACGACCTCGCGCCCGGCGCCCAGGCGCAGGAACGCCCCCAGTTCCGCGAGCTGCGCCGGGCTGCCCGGGAGGTAGTCCGTCAGCCGGGGCGAGCGGACGACCACGGCGGCCCACTTCCCGCGGGACAGCGCGACGTTCAGCCGGTTCCGCGACAGCAGGAACTCCATCCCGCGCGGCACGTCCTCGGGGGTGGACGCCGCGAGGGACACGAGCACGACCGGCGCCTCCTGGCCCTGGAACCGGTCGACGGTCCCCACCCGCACGCCGTCGAGGCCGGCCGCAGCGAGCGCCCGGGTCAGGGTCCACACCTGGGCGTTGTACGCGGCGACCGCCAGGACGTCCGCCGGGGCCAGCGGTCGCGCGACGCCGTCCTCGGTCCAGGTCCGGCCCACCACGGCGCGGACCTCGGCGACGACCCGCTCCGCCTCCTCGACGCTGGACACCGCGTTGCCGTCGTGGTCGACCAGCACCGTCCGCACGCCCGCCGGCACGCCGTCGAGGTGCCGCGCGGCGGCGGACGGCACCGCGTGCAGCCGCCCCTCGTACGCGAGCTCGGACACCGGGGCGCACAGGTCGGGGTGCATCCGCCAGGTGGCGTCGAGGAAGTAGCCGAGCTCCGCCGGCAGCGTGTCGTGGCCGTCGGTCAGCCAGCCCAGCGCGGAGGTGTCCACCGGCTCGGGGTGGTGGCCCTGGGACACCTGCGGGAGCTGCTGCGGGTCGCCGAGCAGCAGCAGGTTCCGCGCCCCCGCGGACGCGGCGAACGTGTTCGCGAGCGAGAACTGGCCGGCCTCGTCGACCACCAGCAGGTCGAACCCGCCGTCGGGCAGCCGCTCGGGGTGAGTGAGGTCCCACAGGGTGCCCCCGACCACGAACCCGCCGCGCTGGCTCGCGAAGAACCGGCCGAAGGCGCCGGTGTCCTTCAGCGCGGTCCACGGCGTCGCGGCCGGCGCGCCGGGGCGGGGCTTCTTGCCGACCGCGGCGGGGTCCACGCCCGCGTCGACGACCTTCGCGAGCAGGTTCTCCACGACCGCGTGCGACTGCGCGACGACCCCGACCCGCCAGCCCTCCCCGACCAGCGCGGCGATCACGTGCGAGCCGGTGTGGGTCTTGCCGGTCCCGGGCGGGCCCTGCACGGCCAGGTACGAGCCGTCCAGGTCGCGCAGGGCGGCGGCGATCGCGCCGACCATCCCGTCCGGGTGCTCGGCCGGCGCGGGGAGCGGCCGGCCCGAGCGGGTGCGCGGCGGCAGCCGGCGCGCCAGGTCGAGCGCGGGCTGGTGCGGGACGGCGGGCAGGCCGGCGACGACGCCCGCGGCGAGCGCGCGCAGGGCCGCCGCGATCGTGGCGGTCGGCGGCGGCGGGGTGGGGCCCAGCCCCATCGGCAGCCGGTCGTGCGGCGCCCACGCCGCCTGGAGCCGCTCGGTGACCAGCAGCTCGTCGCGGGCGGACGGACCGTCGCCCGCCGAGGTGACCTCCACGACGGTGAACCCCGTCGCGCAGCCGCGGGTCGCGTGCTCCGGCACCGGGGCGTGCTCCGGCACCGGGTCGTCGAACAGCCCGAAGCAGGTGGCCCCGGCGCGCAGCTCGCTGCCGGGCTCCAGGCGGCCGGTCATCCGCAGGACGCGCTGCTGCGTGCGGGCGCGCGGCGGGGTGTGCCAGCCCGTGACGACCTCGACCCGCTCTGCGACGAACGTGGAGCGCGGGTCGGTCCAGTCCGCGGGGTCCGACGAGAGCCGGTCGTAGTGCGCCCACCAGAACGGCTTCTGCTCGCGCCAGTGGTAGCCCAGGGCGGCGCCGAGCAGGGCGACGGCCTGCTGGTCCGGGGTGCGGCGGCCGGCGTCGCCCTCGGGGCGGTGGGCCGGGTCGTCGGCGTGGGCGGCGAGCGCGGCGACCAGGGCGTCGTGCTCGGGGGCGCCGTCGCCGGTCCCGCCGGCCGTACCGGACCCGTCGGGGTCGCCGGTCCCCTCGGCGCCGCCCGTCCCGTCGGCCACGGCGGGCGGCCCCGGCGGCCGCGGGTGCACGCCCACGTCCGCGGCGCGGGCGAGCAGCCAGTCGCGCAGGTGCCGCGTCGACGCGCAGTCGTACGCGTTGTAGTCGGCGATCGCGGCCAGCGCCGCGCGCCACCCGGCGTCGTCGCCCGCGTCCCGCAGCGCGCACGCCCGCGCGTACTGGTCGATCGAGTCGCCGGCCGTCGTCACCTCGCCGGTGCGGTGCCCCGGCATGTAGAGCGGCTCGAGCTGCTTGAGGGAGGATGACCGCTGCCCGGTGCGGAGCGACCCGCGCACCGTCGCGTACAGGTCGACGAGCACGCCCGCGCGCAGCAGGTCGTCGACGTCGGCCTCGCCGACCCCGTGCCGCGCGGCGAGCCGCAGCAGGGCGGACCTCTCGTACGGGGCGTAGTGGTAGACGTGCATCCCCGGGTGGGCGGCCCGGCGCTCGCGCACGTACGCCAGGAAGTCGAGCAGCGCCTGCTTCTCCTGCGCGCGGTCGTGCGCCCAGAACGCCCGGAACGGCGCCTCGGCCCCCGGGGTCGCGGGGGACTCGACCAGCCCGAACAGGTACTCCAGGCCCCACGCCGCGGGCTGGCCGTCGGTGCCGACCTCCCCGGCGGAGTACAGCGGGTCGCCCTCGAAGTCGAAGAACACGTCGCCCGGGTCCGGGGCGGGCAGCACGCCGATCGGCCGGGGGTCGAACACGTCGAACAGCACCGACCCGTCCCCGTGGTCCTGCCGCGACTGCAGCGCCGCCTGCGCCCGCAGCGTCGTGAGCGTCCCGGTCCCGACGCCGTCGACCGGCTCGGTCCGCGCGGCCAGGTCCTCGATCGTCCGCACGCCCGCCTCCCGGAGCCGGGCGGCCTGCGTCGTGCGCACCCCCGCGACGAGCAGCACGTCCCGCCGCGCCTCGAGCTCCGGCGCGCACACCGGGCAGCGCCCGCACGCCCGGTACCGGGGGCCGCCCCAGGCGGCGGGGGAGCCGCTGGCGCGGTGCTCGTCCAGCAGCCGCTGCAGCCGCCGGCGACGGTCCCGGTACACGGGCACCAGGTCGCGCAGCCGGTGCCGGGTGGTGCGGCCGTCGCCGAGGACGAGCTCCGCGTGGTCGGTGAGCGCGACGCCGGCGGCCGCGAGCTGGTCCGCGTAGGCGGCGACCTGGAGCAGCGCGGCGGGCCGCTCCTGGCGCGCGAGCTTGGCGTCCACCACGGTGTACCGCGGCGTGGGGTGGCCGGGGTCGCGCACCAGGAAGTCGGCGTACCCGGTGAACGTCCCGTCGAACAGCGCGGCCTGGCCGAGCACGTCCACGCCCGCGCGGAGCAGCGCCAGCGTGCGGTCGTGCGCGGCCGCGAGCCCCGCGGCGGTGCGGTCCGCGGGCCGGGGCAGCACCAGCACGCCGCGACCGGTCGCCGGGTCGTACGGGCCGAGCGCGGCGACGTGCGCGTCGAGCAGGCGGCGCTCGTGCTCCGCCCCCAGCCGGCCCGCGCGGGCGGCGGTGGCGTCGACGGCGCGCGGGACCGCCGGGCCGCGGCCGAGCGCGGCGTCGAGAGCGCGGGCCACCGCGAACTGGCACGCCGCCGCCGCGCCGAGGTCGCTCGCGCTCAGGGCGAGCGCGCCGTCGTCGAGGATCTGCACGCCAGGAGGCTACGGGGCGCCGGGGACACGGCGGGCGGCCCGTCGGGCAGCCGCTCGGCGTCACGCGGGCCGGGGTCCTCCGGCCCGCCGCTCCTCGAGCCGCCTGCGCAGGAGCAGGAACGGCAGCACCCACGTCGCCAGCGCCGTGACCAGCCACACGATCACCACCGCGGCGATCCAGGTCGCCGCCCCGCCGTCGACGGTGAGGCCGCCGGTGAACGTCGAGGCGATGAGCAGCGCCACGAACGTGGACACCAGGCCGATCCCGCCGAGGAACGCGCTGGCGTACCGGTTCGCCATCATCGCGATGAACGGCGACAGCACGGACTGCGCCACCGTGAACACGACCACCGCGGCGACGAACCCGCCGGCGGTCAGGTGGAACCCGTCGAGCAGGAGCGAGGCCACCCACAGCCCCAGCGCCGACGACCCGAGGAAGATCAGCACCCGGATCAGGAAGATGATCATGGCGGGCTCCTGCGTCCGGGGGGCCGCGCGGTCGTGGCGGCTGGCACCACCGTCGCGGTGGCACGCGACGACGGCATCACCTCCGCGGGGTGACCTCGCCCGCGGCCCCGCGTCCGGATGCTCAGGATCCGTCAACCGCGCGCCGCCGCCGCCGATCTCCGCGGCATGCCGATCTCCCGCCGGTCGCTCCTGGCCGCCGCCACGGTGGGCGCCGCCGCGCTCGCCCTCTCGCCCGCCACGCCCGCATCCGCCGGGACCGGCCCGGTCCCGTTCGGGCTCACCGTCCCGTGGGGTCCGTTCGACGCACCGGCGTGGTCGGCACGCGCGGCGGCGCTGCGGGCGGCCCCGGCGTACGCGCTCTGGTACGCGTCGTTCACGGAGGCGCCCGACCCCGCCAAGCTCGCCGCCGTGGCCGCCACCGGGGCCGTGCCGGTCCTCACCTGGGAGCCGTGGGACCCGGCGCGCAAGAACCAGAAGGCGTTCGCCCTCGCCCGGTTCCTCGCCGGCGACCACGACGCGACGATCCGCCGCTGGGGGGATGCGCTCGCCGCGTACGGCGGGCCGGTGCACCTGCGGTTCGCCCACGAGATGAACGCCGGCGGCTACCCGTGGGCGGTGGGCGTCGGCGGCAACACGGCGGGGCAGTACGTCGCCGTGTGGCGCCGGGTCCACGACCTCCTGCGCAGCCGTGGGGCGACCCGCGTGGTCCGCGTGTGGTCGCCCAACGTGTCGTTCCCCGGGTCGACCCCGATCGCGTCGGTCTACCCCGGCGCCCAGCACGTCGACGTCGTCGGCGTCGACGGCTACAACTGGGGGACCACGCGCCGGGGCTCGGTCTGGCAGAGCCCGTCCCAGGTCTTCGGCCCGACCGTGGCCGAGCTGCGTCGCGTCGCCCCGGGCAAGCCGCTGCTGCTCGCGGAGACCGCCTCGACGGAGAAGGGCGGCGACAAGGCCCGCTGGGTCACGGAGCTGTTCGGGTGGGCGGCCCTCCAGGGCGACCTCGCCGGCCTCGTCTGGTTCGACGAGAACAAGGAGACGGACTGGCGCATCGCCAGCTCGGCCGCCTCGCTCGCCGCCTTCCGGGCCGCGGTCGCGCCCCGGTGACGGGTCGGCAGCCGCCCGCCGCCGGGAGGGCGTGACCGGGCGGGCCGGTCAGGACTCGACGCCGGTGGCGCCGTGCGGCGCGCCGACGGGCTTGGACTCGGGGGAGCCGCGCTCGCGCAGGAAGATGGCGAAGACCACCATGCACAGCACCGCGAGGAACTCCGACTGCCAGTTCTGCAGCGTCCGGCTCCAGAAGTCCGGCAGCGTGAGGTACTCGGTCCAGGTCACCGGGTCCTGCAGGTCGCGCATCTGCTCCTCGGAGTACGCGACGGCTCCGGTGAGCGACTGCGCGAGCCAGGACCCGAGGAAGATCGCGCCCATGACGAGCGCCAGCGAGTGGGAGTAGAGCCCGAGGCGCCACCCGGGCCGTCGCGCCCAGGATGGGGACGACGGAGCCGCGTACGCCCCGACGCGCTGCTCCTCGTCGCTCTCCCGACCGGCCGAGTCGAGGTTCTTGGACTCGGGCGACCCGCGCTGCAGCAACCAGACGGTCGCGCCGATGAACAGCAGGAACTGCAGGAACTCGGACTGCCAGTTCTCGGTCAGGTCGACCAGGAAGGCCGACGAGGTGAGGTACTGCCCGGCCGTGAGGGGGTCCAGCCCGGCGGCGACCTGCTCGCGGTTGACGAGCGCGAGCCCGCTGACCGCCTGCCCGGCGACGGCCGCGACGAAGATCGCCCCGAAGAACAGGCTCAGGCCGTTCTCCCGCAGCGCGCGCGGCCCCCGGGCGGTCATCGGTGCAACCAGGCGATGACGACGCTGTAGGCGAGACCGAGCACGACGACGGCCAGCGTCGCGGCGAACAGGATGCGCTGCGCCCTCATGCCGCCACCTCGCAGTCGTACGGACGCTCCGGCCGCGGGGTGCAGCCCGCGGCCGTGATGAGCCAGCCGGAGCCGGACCGGCTCAGGAACACGGTGTCGGTCCCGAGCACGGCCTGGGCCTGCCGGCCGGCGACCCGCACCCGCGGTGCGGTGGTGCCCTGCGCGCGGTCCTGCAGGTCGTCCCCGAGGTCGCCCGTGGTGAGCGCGTCCGCGCAGGAGGACCCGGCCTCCTCCTCGACCGCCGCCACGACCGCAGGGGTCAGGTCGGCGCACGCGGCGGCCCCGTCGCCGTCGGCCACGGCGGCGTAGAAGTCGGCGACGGCCGCCGCGGGCGCGTCACCGGGCAGCGTGCAGGCGGCCAGCGGCAGGGCGGCGAGGGCGACGACGACCATCGCCCGGGATCGAGCGGCCATGGCCGGATGCTCGCAGGGAACCGCGACGGCGGCATCTCGGACGGGCGAGCCCCGGGCACGACGAAGGCCCCAGGTCGGTGACCTGGGGCCTTCGTGCTGGTGGGCGATACTGGGATCGAACCAGTGACCTCTTCCGTGTCAGGGAAGCGCGCTACCGCTGCGCCAATCGCCCGGGTGTTGCTACTACGAGGTGGAGATGGGATTCGAACCCACGTATACGGCTTTGCAGGCCGCTGCCTCGCCTCTCGGCCACTCCACCCTGAGACCTCAGTCCTCAGCGACCGAAAGGTCGGCCGGGAGTGTCTGCCTCCGAGCGGACGACGGGATTCGAACCCGCGACCCTCACCTTGGCAAGGTGATGCTCTACCACTGAGCCACGTCCGCGCGCCTGTCCCACCGGTTCTCACCGGCGTTCCTGGTGCGTCGAGAACATTAGCCGACTTCCGAGGCGGGAGTCCAATTGGCCGACCAGGGGCCCGGAGTCCCGCGTGATGACGCGGATCAGCCCCCTCAGCAGCGGCGTCGGGCGCCTCGCCGCCCCCGGACGCGCGGTGCGACCTGCGCCACACGGACGCGGCGCAGCCCTGTCCCCGGGCTGGCTAGCGTGGCCCCGTGACTCCTCCCGACGCCCTCGCGGCGCCGCCCGCCCCCGCCGCCGGCGTCGCCTGGTTCGGCGGGCGGGTGCTCCGCGACCCGGTCGAGCACGTCGCCGACGTCGCGCGCGAGCCCGGCCGGCTGCGCGCCCCGGGGACCTGGGTGCTCGTGGGCGACTTCGAGGGTCCGGTCGCCGCGTGGCGGTTCCGGACCGCCGCGCCGGACGACGAGCCGGCCCCGGACCGCCCGCCCGGCGGCGGCTGGCGCGGCCCCGACGCCGGCGCCTGGACCACCTCCCTCGACGAGCCCGCCTACGTCGCCGCCGTCGCCGCGGTGCGCGCGGCGGTCCGCGAGGGCGACGTCTACCAGGCGAACCTCTGCCGGGTCCTGTCCGCTCCGCTGCCGGTGCGCGAGGGCCGCGAGCCGGACGCCCGCGCCCTCGGCGCGCGCCTCGCCGCGGGCAACCCGGCACCGTACGCGGGGGGCGTGCACGTGCCGGCCGGGGGAGCCGTGCCGCCGGTCTGGGTGGTCACCGCCTCGCCCGAGCTCTACCTCCGGGTCGAGGACGGCTGGGTCACGTCCGCGCCGATCAAGGGCACCGCACCGACCGCGGCCGGCCTGACGGCCAAGGACCGCGCCGAGAACGTGATGATCACCGACCTGGTGCGCAACGACCTGCAGCGGGTCTGCGAGCCGGGCACGGTCGAGGTGACGACCCTGCTCGGCGTCGAGGCGCACCCCGGGCTGGTGCACCTGGTGTCGACCGTGCGCGGGCGGCTGCGTGCCGACGTGCGGGACGCAGCGGACCTGTGGGCGCGGCTGCTGGGTGCGACGTTCCCGCCCGGGTCGGTCTCCGGCGCCCCGAAGTCGTCGGCGCTCGACCTGATCCGCCGGCTGGAGCCGGTGCCCCGCGGCCCGTACTGCGGCGCCGTCGGCTGGGTGGAGGTCGCCGACGACGGGGCGGTGCGCGCGGAGCTCGCGGTCGGCATCCGCACGTTCGTCTGGCGCGACGGGGTGCTGCGGTTCGGCACCGGCGCCGGGATCACCTGGGGGAGCGACCCGGACGCGGAGTGGGCGGAGACGGAGCTGAAGGCGCGCCGGCTGGTCGGCCTGGCGTCCGGCGGGCCGGTGGCAGGATGACCGCCGTGACGAGCGTCGTGTGGGCCGGCGGCCGGCTGCGCGACCCGCGCGAGCCCGTCGTCGCGGGCACCGACCCGGGCTACACGACCGGGCTGGGCCTGTTCGAGACCTGCGCGGTGGTCGGCGGCCGGGCGTTCGCCCTCACCCGGCACCTGGACCGGCTCGCCTCCTCGAGCGCCGCGCTCGGCCTGCCGCCGGTCGACGACGCCGAGGTCCGGGCGGCCGTCGCGGCGGTGCTGGCGGCGAGCGGGCCCGAGGTGGGCCGGCTGCGCGTCACCGTGACCGCCGGGCCCCCGGCGGCCGAGCCGGGCGAGCCGGGTGACCCGGGCGCCGGCCCGGCCCTCGTCGTCGCCGCCGGCCCCGCGCCCGTGCGCGGCCCGGCCCACGTCGTCCGGTCGCGCTGGGTCCGCAACGAGCGGTCGCCGCTGGCCGGGCACAAGTCGACCTCCTACGCCGCGGACGTCCTCGCGCTGGCCGCGGCGGTGCGCGCGGGCGGGGACGAGGCGCTGCTCGCGAACACCCGCGGGGCGCTGTGCGAGGGCACGACGTCGAACGTGCTGGCGGAGGTCCACGGCGAGCTGCTCACGCCCGCGCTGTCCTCGGGCTGCCTGCCCGGCGTCACCCGTGCGCTGGCGCTGGCGTGGGCGGCGGAGGCCGGCCTGCCGGTCCGCGAGGCGCGCGAGGACGAGCTGCCGTGGCGGGTGGTCGACGACGTGCGCGCGGGCCGCGCCGGACTGGCGCTGGCCGGGTCGCTGCGCGGCGTCGTCGGCGTCGAGGTGGTCGAGGGCGCGCCCGTGGCGGTGGGGCCGGTCACCGCCGCGCTCGCCTCGCTGTTCCGGGCGCGCGCCGCCGACGACCTGGACCCGTAGGCCCGGGTCCGCGAGGTCGGACCCGTCAGGCGGTGAGGAGCGCCGCGATGAGGGCGGCGATCTCGCCCTCCATGCGGTCGCTCTCGGTGCCGAGCGCGACGAGCTGCTCGGTGGCGGTGAGGAACCGCTCGAGGGGCTCGGACGGGGACGCGAGCAGCGCGCTGCCCTCGATGCCCGTGAGCGAGACCAGCGTGAACATCGGGTCCTCGTCACGCCACACCTGGACGTCGCCGCAGCCGGCGGGGTCCTCGGCGTCGGCGAGCATGCCCTGGAGCAGCAGCTCGCGGCCGAGCAGCCACACGGAGGTGGACTGCGGCGAGGTGAACACGGCGCGGACCGTGTAGGGGTCGCTCACGCGGTAGGACAGCTCGGCGGTGACAGGCAGGACGCTGGCATCGGAGCTGATGAGCTGCATGGCGACGGTCTCGACGACGTCGTACGAGCGCTGGGCCACCGCATCCTCCTTCACACACGTCTCGCGAGAAGACCATCATGACGCACGGGTCGCCAGGAACGGAGGTCCCGGGCCGAACTTCACCCACCCGGACGCCTCACCCCGTCGCACCCGCGGCCGACGGCGCGCGACCGGCGCCCGGGAGGTGCCGCTCCAGGAGCGGGGACGCCGAGCCGATTTCGGATCCGCGCCCCGGGTCGGGTAATGTTCTCGTCTGCCGGGCGATTGGCGCAGTGGTAGCGCGCTTCGTTCACACCGAAGAGGTCACTGGTTCGAACCCAGTATCGCCCACCGGCTCGAAGGCCCCGGTCCCGCAGCGGACCGGGGCCTTCGTCGTGCCGCGACCACGCCACCGGGTGACCGGTCGGTAGCATCGACCCGGACCCCGCGCGCGAGGCGCGGGCCCGACCGGAGGAGACCCCGCAGTGTCCGAGCTCATCACCCTCACCGTCGACGGCACCAGCACCACGGCCGAGGCGGGGACCACGGGCACGGACCTGTTCGCCGCTCGCCGCGACGTGGTCGTCGTGCGGGTGGACGGGGACCTGTGGGACCTGTCCCGCCCGCTGCCCGACGGGGCGGTCGTCGAGGCCGTCACGGTCGACTCGCCGGACGGCCTGGCCGTGCTGCGCCACTCGGCGGCCCACGTGCTCGCGCAGGCGGTGCAGGAGGTCAACCCGAAGGCGAAGCTCGGCATCGGCCCGCCGGTGACCGACGGCTTCTACTACGACTTCGACGTCGAGGACCCGTTCACCCCCGAGGACCTGAAGGCCCTCGAGAAGGTCATGTCCCGGATCGTCAAGGAGAACCAGACCTTCCGCCGGGTCGAGGTCACGGACGACGAGGCGCGCGCGCTGGCCGCCGACGAGCCGTACAAGCTCGAGCTGATCGGCCTCAAGTCCACCGCCGAGACGGCGGGGGAGGGCGCGTCGGTCGAGGTCGGCGCCGGCGGCCTGACCTACTACCAGAACGTGCGCGGCGCGGGCCGGGAGACCGAGACGGTCGTCTGGCAGGACCTGTGCCGCGGCCCGCACGTGCCCAGCACCAAGGTGCTCGGCAACGGCTTCCAGCTGACCCGCTCGGCCGCCGCGTACTGGCGGGGGAGCGAGAAGAACCCGCAGCTGCAGCGGATCTACGGCACGGCGTGGCCGACCAAGGACGAGCTCAAGGCGTACCTGGAGCGCGTGGCCGAGGCCGAGCGCCGCGACCACCGCCGGCTGGGCACCGAGCTCGACCTGTTCTCGTTCCCGGACGAGATCGGCTCCGGCCTGGCGGTGTTCCACCCCAAGGGCGGCATCATCCGGATGGAGATGGAGGAGTACAGCCGGCGCAAGCACGTCGAGGCGGGCTACTCGTTCGTCAACTCGCCGCACATCACCAAGCAGCAGCTGTTCGAGATCTCGGGCCACCTGGACTGGTACGCGGACGGGATGTACCCGCCGATGCAGCTGGACGAGGAGCGGGACGCCGAGGGCAACATCAAGCGCGCGGGGCAGAACTACTACCTCAAGCCGATGAACTGCCCGATGCACAACCTGATCTTCGACTCCCGGGGTCGGTCGTACCGCGAGCTGCCGCTGCGGCTGTTCGAGTTCGGCACGGTGTACCGGTACGAGAAGTCCGGCGTGGTGCACGGCCTGACCCGCGCCCGCGGCTTCACGCAGGACGACGCGCACATCTACTGCACCCGCGAGCAGATGAAGGGCGAGCTGACCAGCCTGCTCACCTTCGTCCTCGACCTGCTCAAGGACTACGGCCTGGACGACTTCTACCTGGAGCTGTCCACCCGGAACCCGGAGAAGTCGGTCGGCGAGGACGCGGCCTGGGAGGAGGCGACCGAGACGCTGCGCCAGGTCGCGACCGAGTCCGGCCTCGAGCTGGTCCCGGACCCGGGCGGCGCCGCGTTCTACGGCCCGAAGATCTCCGTCCAGGCGAAGGACGCGATCGGCCGCACCTGGCAGATGTCGACGATCCAGCTCGACTTCAACCTGCCCGAGCGGTTCGACCTGGAGTACACCGCCGCCGACGGCACCCGGCAGCGCCCGGTGATGATCCACCGCGCGCTGTTCGGCTCGATCGAGCGGTTCTTCGCGGTGCTCACCGAGCACTACGCGGGCGCGTTCCCGGCCTGGCTCGCACCCGTCCAGGTGCTCGCGGTGCCGGTGGCCGAGCCGTTCGAGCCGTACCTCGAGGACGTCGTGGCCCAGCTGCGCGCCCAGGGCATCCGCGCCGAGCTCGACCGGTCCAGCGACCGGTTCGGCAAGAAGATCCGCAACGCCAGCACGCAGAAGATCCCGTTCGTGCTCATCGCGGGCGGGGAGGACGCCGAGGCGGGTGCGGTGTCGTTCCGGTACCGGGACGGCCGCCAGGAGAACGGCGTGCCGGTGGCGGAGGCCGTGCAGCGCGTCGTGGCCGCGGTGCGCGAGCACGCGCAGGTCTGACGCGGTGACCGAGCACGACGACGCGCGGCCCCCGGGGGCGGCGGCGCCCGAGGACGGCGCCGCTCTCCCGGGCGTGCCCGACGGCTTCGGCCGGCTGTGGACCCCGCACCGGATGGCGTACATCGGCGGGGAGAACAAGCCGGCCGACGGCTCCGCGGGGGACGGCTGCCCGTTCTGCCGCATCCCCGTGCTGTCCGACGAGGACGGCCTGGTCGTCGCGCGCGGCGCGGTCGCCTACGTCGTGCTCAACCTCTACCCGTACAACGGCGGCCACGTCCTGGTGGTCCCGTACCGGCACGTGGCCGACTACACCGACCTCACGCCGGACGAGGTCGCCGAGGTCGCGGAGCTGACCCGCACCGCGATGCGCGTGCTGCGCGAGGTCAGCGGCCCGCACGGCTTCAACCTGGGCATGAACCAGGGGGCCGTGGCGGGCGCGGGCATCGCGGCGCACCTGCACCAGCACGTCGTGCCGCGCTGGTCCGGCGACAGCAACTTCCTGCCGATCGTCGGCCGCACCCGGGCGCTGCCGGAGCTGCTGCACGACACCCGGGCGCGCCTCGCGGCGGCCTGGCCCGCGGACCACGTCGCCACCGGCGACCAGAAGGGATGACCGGCCCGTGCTGAACGGACTGCGGGGAGCCATGACGCGGCTCTTCACCCCGGTGGCGGACGCGCTGCTCAAGCGCGGCGTCTCCCCGGACGCCGTGACCATCACCGGCACCGTCGCCGTCGTCGCGGCGGCGCTGTGGCTGTACCCGGCGGGGCACTTCCTGGCGGCGAGCCTGGTGATCGCGCTGTTCGCGCTGACCGACAGCCTGGACGGGGTCATGGCGCGGCGCGCCGGCCGGTCCGGGCCGTGGGGCGCGTTCCTCGACTCGACGCTGGACCGGTTCGGCGACGCGGCGATCTTCTCCGGCCTGGTGCTGTGGTTCGTGCACGGCAGCGACTCGTCCTGGGCGGGCTGGGGCTCGGGCCTGGCGCTGGCGTGCCTGGTGCTCGGCGCGGTCGTGCCGTACGCCCGGGCCCGCGCCGAGGGGCTCGGGATGACCGCCGCGGTGGGCATCGCCGAGCGCGCCGACCGGCTCGCGACGGTGCTGGTCGCGACCGCCCTGGTCGGCGTGGGCGTGCCGGAGCCGGTGCTCGTCGTGGTGCTGGGGCTGCTGGCCGTGGCGTCGCTCGTGACGGTCGTGCAGCGCGTGCTCACGGTCCGGCGCCAGGCGCTGGGGGCGGCGTGAGGCGCCCGCAGGTGGACGTCGCCCGGCTGTTCGCCTTCGCGTGGCGGGTCGTCGGCAAGGTCCCCGACCCGGTGGTGCGCGGCGTCTTCCGGCTGGTCGCCGACGTGGTGTGGCTGCTCCGCGGCGCGGGCGTCCGGCAGCTCGAGGCGAACCTCGGCCGGGTCCGGCCCCAGGCCCGCCCGGACGAGATCCGCCGGCTGAGCCTGCTCGGCATGCGGTCGTACATGCGGTACTACGGCGAGTCGTTCGCGCTGGTCGGCGCGAAGCCGGAGCAGATCGACGCGCGGGTGCGGCTGGTCGACCCGGGTGAGGTCGTCGCGACGATGAACGAGGGCCGCATGGTCGTCATGGCGCTGGGCCACCTGGGCAACTGGGACCTCGCCGGCGCGTGGGCCACCCGGAACCTCGGGCGCACGGTGACCGTCGCCGAGCGGCTGAAGCCGGAGGCGCTGTTCCAGGAGTTCCTCGCGTTCCGGGAGGGCATCGGGCTGGAGATCATCCCGCTCTCGGACGGCGGCGCGGGCGGCGGCGTGTTCCGCGAGCTGGTCCGCACCGCCCGGCAGCCCAGCCCGGGTCTCATCCCGCTGCTCGCGGACCGGGACCTGACCGCCCGCGGCGTCGAGGTCGACCTGTTCGGCGAGCGCGCGCGGGTCGCCGCGGGCCCGGCCGCCCTGGCCGTGGCGACGGGCGCGCCGCTGTGCGCCACCACGATCACCTACGAGCGGCTCACCGGCGCGCGCCGCCGGGCCGCCGGGACCGCGTGGGGCGTCGTCATCGAGTTCGGCCGCCTGCTGACGGTCCCGGACGACGTGCCGAAGGCCGACCGCGTCGCCGTGCTCACCCAGGCGTGGGTCGACGACCTCGGCCGCGGCATCGCCCGCACCCCGCAGGACTGGCACATGCTGCAGAAGGTGTTCGTGGCCGACCTCGACCCCGAGCGGTACGCGCGGACCCTCGCGGCGGAGGCCGGGGGAGCCGCCCGGTGATCGCCGGCCTGCCCCCGGGCCCGTCCCGGCCGCTGCGGGTCGGCATCGTCTGCCCGTACTCCTTCGACGTGCCCGGCGGCGTGCAGTTCCACGTCCGGGACCTCGCCGAGGCGCTGATCGGCCGCGGGCACAGCGTGTCCGTGCTGGCCCCCGCCGACGACGAGACCCCGATCCCGGACTACATGACGTCCGCGGGGAAGGCGGTGCCGGTCCGGTACAACGGCTCGGTCGCCCGGCTGGCGTTCGGCCCGCTCACCGCCGCGAAGGTGCGCCGCTGGCTGGAGGCGGGCCAGTTCGACGTGCTGCACCTGCACGAGCCGGCCACGCCGTCGCTGAGCATGCTCGCGCTGTGGATCGCGGACGGCCCCGTCGTCGCGACGTTCCACTCGTCGCTGGTGCGGTCCCGCTCGCTGCAGATCGCCTACCCGCTGGTGCGGCAGTCGCTGGAGAAGATCGGCGCCCGGATCGCCGTGTCCGAGGACGCGCGCCGCACCCTGGTCGAGCACCTGGGCGGCGACGCCGTGGTGATCCCGAACGGCGTGTTCGTGGACGCGTTCTCCGGGGCGCCGACCGACGAGCGCTGGGTCGGCACCCCCGAGGCGCCGACCGTCGTGTTCCTGGGCCGGCTGGACGAGCCCCGCAAGGGCCTGCCCGTGCTGCTCGGCGCCGTGCCGGAGGTGCGCCGGGCGTTCCCGGGCGCGCGGTTCCTGGTCGCCGGCCGCGGCGACACCGGCCCCGAGGAGGTCCGCGAGCTGATCGGCGACGACGCCGACGCGGTGGAGTTCCTGGGCGGGATCAGCGACGAGGACAAGGCCCGCCTGCTGGCGTCGGCGGACGTGTACTGCGCGCCGCAGACCGGCGGGGAGTCGTTCGGCATCGTGCTGGTCGAGGCGATGAGCGCCGGCACCGCGGTGCTGGCGTCCGACCTCGGCGCGTTCCGGCGGGTGCTGGACGACGGCGAGGCCGGCGCGCTGTTCCGCACCGGCGACTCGGCCGACCTCGCGCGGGTGCTGGTCGGGCTGCTCGGCGACGCCGAGGGGCGGGCGCGGATCGCCGCCGCGGGGGAGACCGCGGTGGCGCGGTACGACTGGTCGACGGTGACGCACCAGGTGCTCACGGTGTACGAGATGGCGGTCGAGGGCAGCGCCGCGCCCGTGGGCGAGGACCCCACCTCGCGGCGCGGGGCCCGGACGGCGCTGCGGCGGCTGCGGGGTGACGAATGAGCTGGTCGGAGACCGCTGTCCTCGTGGTCGGCGTGCTCCTCGTCGTGCTCTGGTGGTCCTGGGTGGCGGCGTCGCGCATCGACCGGCTGCACCGCAAGGTCGCCGCGTCCCGCGCCGTCGTGGACACCCAGCTGCTCCGCCGGGCGTCGGCGGCGTCCACCCTGGCCGCGTCGGGCGTGCTCGACCCGGTCAGCTCGGTGCTGGTCGGCGAGGCGTCCTGGGCGTCGATCGCCGCCGGCAGCCCGCAGACGCAGGGCATGGCGCGGCTGCCGGCCGAGCTGCGCGGGCCCGAGCAGGTCGACCCCGCCACGGCCGACCGCGGGCTGGTCGAGTCCGAGCTGTCCGCGACGCTGCGCGAGGCGCTGGACGACCCCGAGGAGGTCGCCGCCCTGCGCGAGGAGCCCGGCGCGGCCGAGCTGATCGACGCGCTCGGCGACGCCTGGTACCGGGTGCAGCTCGCGCGCCGGTTCCACAACGAGGCCGTGGCCCAGGCGCAGCGGATGCGCCGCGGCTGGGCGGTCCGCACGCTCCGGCTCGCCGGGCGCGCGCCGATGCCGCAGACGCTCGAGCTGGACGACGCGTGGCCCGCCGCGCTCGGCCGGCCCGGGCAGCCGCCGGCCGCCGCCTGACGGCCGGCACCGGTCGCGCCGCCGGTCGCCCCGGCGCCCGCGCGCGCCCCGTGGACGCCCGCCCGCCGCACCGCCCGGCGCGACTACGATGGGACCCGGAAACTCCCCTGAGCCGAACTGCGAGGACCTCCGTGACCACCGACACCAGCCAGCCCGCCACCGGCACCGACGTCCCCGCGGTGGGCACCGCCCGCGTGAAGCGCGGTATGGCGGAGATGCTCAAGGGCGGCGTGATCATGGACGTCGTCACGGCCGAGCAGGCCAAGATCGCCGAGGACGCCGGCGCGGTCGCCGTCATGGCGCTCGAGCGGGTGCCCGCCGACATCCGCGCCCAGGGCGGCGTCGCGCGCATGAGCGACCCGGACCTCATCGACGGCATCGTCAGCACGGTGTCGATCCCGGTCATGGCGAAGGCCCGCATCGGCCACTTCGTCGAGGCGCAGGTGCTGCAGAGCCTCGGCGTGGACTACGTCGACGAGTCCGAGGTGCTCACCCCGGCCGACTACGCGCACCACATCGACAAGTGGCAGTTCACCGTGCCGTTCGTCTGCGGCGCGACCAACCTGGGCGAGGCGCTGCGCCGCATCACCGAGGGTGCGGCGATGATCCGCTCCAAGGGCGAGGCCGGCACCGGCGACGTGTCGAACGCGACCACCCACATGCGGACCATCCGCGACGAGATCCGCCGGCTGTCCTCGCTGCCCGAGGACGAGCTGTTCCTCGCCGCCAAGGAGCTGCAGGCGCCGTACGACCTCGTGGTCGAGGTGGCCCGCGCCGGCAAGCTGCCGGTCGTGCTGTTCACCGCGGGCGGCATCGCCACCCCCGCCGACGCGGCGATGATGCGCCAGCTCGGCGCCGAGGGCGTGTTCGTCGGCTCCGGCATCTTCAAGTCGGGCAACCCGGCGCAGCGCGCCGCGGCGATCGTCAAGGCCACCACCTTCTACGACGACCCGGACGTCATCGCGAAGGTCTCCCGCGGCCTGGGCGAGGCGATGGTCGGCATCAACGTGGACGACGTCCCGGTGCCGCACCGCCTGGCCGAGCGCGGCTGGTGACCCACCCCGTGCCGACCGACGGCCCGTCGACCCCCGCGGGGGCCGGCGGGCCGTCGCCGTCGGGGGCGCCGGCGGCGACCACCGGGTCCTCGCTCGGCGCCGACTGGGTGCTGGGCGAGGACGGCCTGCGGTTCCGCCGGGCCGCGCGCGTGCTGCTGGTCGACGCCGAGGACCGGCTGCTGCTGGTCCGCGGGCACGACGTCGACCAGCCCGAGCGGTCCTGGTGGTTCACCGTCGGCGGCGGGATCGACCCGGGGGAGTCCGCGCGCGAGGCGGCGGTGCGCGAGGTCCGGGAGGAGACCGGCCTGCTGCTGGACGACGCCGCGCTCGTGGGCCCGGTGCTCACCCGGTCCGCGCTGTTCGACTTCTACGCCGAGCACTGCCGCCAGGACGAGGAGTTCTTCCTGGCGCGGGTCGCCGACGCGGTGGACACCGCGACGATCGCGCGCGACGGCTGGACCGAGGTCGAGCTGGACGTGCTGGACGAGCTGCGCTGGTGGCACCTGGACGAGCTGGCCGCCGAGACGCGCGAGGTGTTCCCCGAGGGGCTGCCGGACCTCGTCCGGCCGCTGCTGGCGGGCTGGGACGGGTCCGTGCGGCACCTCGGCCTGCAGCGCGACGACTGACGTTACCGGGGAGTAACGTCCGGGCCTGGTTCTCGGCTAGGGTCGGCCGGTGCCCATCTCGACCTCGCCCGTGACCCGCATGCACCGCAGCGGCATCCGCACCCTCATGGAGCTCGCCATGCGCGACCCGGAGGCGATCCGCCTGGAGATTGGCGAGCCCGACGTGCCGACGCCCGCGCACGTCGTCGCCGCGGCGGGCCGGGACGCCGCCGCGGGGCACACCGCGTACACGTCGAGCACCGGCACCCCCGAGCTGCGGGCCGCGCTGGCCGAGAAGGTGCGCCGGGTCAACGGCCTCGACGTCACCGCCTCGGACGTGGTCGTGACGCACGGCGCGATGCACGGGCTGGCCATGGCGATCAACGCGCTCGCCGGCCCGGGGGACCAGGTGCTGCTGCCCGACCCCGAGTTCCCGAACTGGCGGATGGCCGCCGTGGCCGCCGGGGTCGACGTCGCGACCTACCCGGCGCACGCCGCGAACGGCTTCGTGCCGACCCTCGAGGACATCGCCGCGGCGATCACGCCCGCCACGCGGGTGATCGTCGTCTGCTCGCCGAACAACCCCACCGGCGCGATGTACCCGCCGGAGCTGCTGGCCGGCGTCGTCGAGCTGGCCCGCGAGCGGGACCTGTGGGTGTTCTCGGACGAGTGCTACGAGGCGATCACCTTCGACCGCCCGCACGCCAGCCCCGCCGCCTTCGACACCGACGGCCGGGTGCTCACGTTCTTCAGCTTCTCCAAGACGTACGCGATGACCGGCTGGCGGCTCGGCTACGTCGTGTCCCGCGACCCGGGCGTGATCGACCTGCTCGGCCAGGTCGCCGAGGCGACCGTCGCCTGCCCGTCCTCGGTCAGCCAGCGGGCCGCGCTCGCCGCGCTGACCGGCCCGCAGGACGACGTGACCGCGGCGGTCGACTCGTACCGGGAGCGGCGCGACGCCGCGGTCGCGCTGCTGGACGCGCGCGCCATCCCGTCCGTGCGGCCGCAGGGCGCGTTCTACCTCATGGTCGACGTGTCGGCCGCGATGCGGGACTCCGAGGCGTTCGCGCTGCGGCTGCTCGCCGACCGGCACGTGTCGGTGTCCCCGGGGTCGGCGTTCGGGCCGGGCGGCGAGGGCATGGTGCGGGTGTCGCTGGCCGCCGAGCGCGGCGCGCTGCTCGAGGGCCTGTCCCGGCTCGCCGACGCGGTGGCCGACTGGTCCCGCACGGGTGCGGCGGCCGCGGCCGTCGGCGGCGGTGCGCTGGCCGGCGTCGCCGATTCGTAGGATGTGCGGGTGACCGCCACCCCCACCATCGGTGTCCTGGCCCTGCAGGGCGACGTCCGCGAGCACCTCGCCGCGCTGCGCGCGACCGGGGCCGAGGCCGTCCCGGTGCGCCGCGAGTCCGAGCTCGACGCCGTCGACGGCCTGGTGCTGCCCGGCGGCGAGTCGACGACGATCGACAAGCTGCTGCGCGCGTTCGACCTCGACGTGCCCGTGCGGAAGCGGCTCGAGGCAGGCATGCCCGCCTACGGGTCGTGCGCCGGGATGATCCTGCTCGCCGACCGGATCGTCGGCGGCATCGACGGGCAGCGCACCCTGGGCGGGCTCGACGTCACCGTGCGCCGCAACGCGTTCGGGCGCCAGGTCGACTCGTTCGAGACCGACCTGACCATCGACGGCGTCCCGGACAGCGCGGCGGACCCGGTGCACGCCGTGTTCATCCGCGCGCCCTGGGTCGACGAGGTCGGCCCGGCCGCGACCGCGCTCGCCCGCGTGGAGTCGGGGCCCGCCGCCGGTAGGATCGTCGCGGTGCGCCAGGGCTCGTTGCTCGCCACGTCCTTCCACCCGGAGGTGACGGGGGACACGCGGGTGCACCGGCTGTTCGTCGAGATCGTCCGCGACGCCCTGTGAGAGCGGGGGCGCGCTCCGCTGCCGGAGCGCGCCGCACCGCCGGCCCGGGCAGCGCCGGGGCGGCGCGGGAAACGAGAGGGAAGCGATGTCGGGTCACTCCAAGTGGGCCACCACCAAGCACAAGAAGGCCGTGATCGACGCGAAGCGCGGCAAGCTCTTCGCGAAGCTGATCAAGAACATCGAGGTCGCCGCGCGCACCGGCGGTGGTGACCCCGCGGGCAACCCGACGCTGTTCGACGCCATCCAGAAGGCCAAGAAGACCTCGGTCCCCAACGACAACATCGAGCGTGCCGTCAAGCGCGGCTCGGGTGCCGAGGCCGGCGGCGCGGACTACCAGACGATCCTCTACGAGGGCTACGGCCCCGGCGGCGTCGCGTTCCTGGTCGAGTGCCTCACCGACAACCGGAACCGCGCGGCGGCCGACGTGCGCGTCGCGTTCACCCGCAGCGGCGGCCAGATGGCCGACCCGGGCTCGGTGGCGTACCTGTTCTCGCGCAAGGGCGTCGTCATGGTCCCCAAGGAGGGCACCACCGAGGACGACGTCATGCTGACCGTGCTCGACGCGGGCGCCGAGGAGGTCAACGACGCGGGCGAGGCCTTCGAGGTGCTCTCCGAGGCCACGGACCTCGTCAAGGTGCGCACGGCGCTGCAGGAGGCCGGCATCGAGTACGACTCGGCCGACGTCGTGTTCTACCCGGCCACGCAGATCGAGGTGGACGCCGAGGGCGCCCGCAAGATCCTGCGGCTGATCGACGCGCTCGAGGACTCGGACGACGTGCAGAACGTCTACGCGAACTTCGACGCCTCCGACGAGGTCATGGCGGAGCTCGAGGACGACTGACGTCCCCTCGGCCGCTGCCGCACCGACGACGCCCCGCCCCGGACCCCCGGGCGCGGGGCGTCGTCGCGTCCGGGCGGTGGTCGCCTGGCGCGGGCTGGAGATGAGTGGAGCGTTGTGCCGAGACACGCCGGGCGTGTCGGGCAGAACGCTCCACTGAACAGGGCTGCGAGGATGGGGGCGTGCGCGTACTCGGTGTGGACCCCGGACTCACCCGCTGCGGGCTGGGCGTGGTCGACGGGCTGCCCGGCCGGAAGGTGCGGATGGTGGCCGTCGGGGTCGCGCAGAGCGCGCCGGCCGCCGACATCGACCAGCGGCTGCTCGTCATCGCCGCGACCATCGACGAGTGGCTCGAGGAGCACGCCCCCGACGCGCTGGCGGTCGAGCGGGTGTTCGCGCAGCACAACGTCAGCACCGTGATGGGCACCGCCCAGGTCGCCGGCATCGCGATGCTCGCGGCGGCGCGCCGGAAGATCCCGGTCGCGATGCACACGCCGTCCGAGGTGAAGGCCGCCGTCACGGGCAGCGGCCGGGCCGCGAAGCCGCAGGTGCAGTCGATGGTGCAGCGGCTGCTGTCCCTCGACGAGCTGCCGCGGCCCGCCGACGCCGCCGACGCGCTCGCCCTGGCGATCTGCCACCTGTGGCGCCCGGCCGGCGCGGTCGGCGCCCCGCAGCGCGCCCCGGGCTCGATGACCGCCGCGCAGCGCGCGTGGGCCCAGGCCGAGCAGGCGGCCCGCCGGGTCCCGTCGCGCTGACCCCGACCCGCAGCTCGGGTGGAGCGTTCTGCCGGGACGCGGCGCGCGTGGGCAGAACGCTCCACCCGTCTCCACCCGGCCGCGCGGACCGCGCCGGCCGCGTGTCGTTCGTACACCTGTTCGCACGCGTGGCAGACTGCACGGCGGGCGCCCGGCCACGCCGGTCCCGCGCCCGCCGCGACTGGGAGGAGCCGGAGTGATCGCCTCGGTGCACGGGACCGTGCAGGCCGTGCGGCTGGACGCCGCCGTCGTGGAGGTCGGCGGCGTCGGCATGCTCGTGCAGGCGACCCCGGCGACGCTCGCGGGCCTGCGGGTCGGGGCGACCGCCACGCTGCACACCTCGCTGGTGGTGCGCGAGGAGTCGCTGACCCTGTTCGGGTTCGCGGACGACGACGAGCGCGAGGTCTTCGAGGTGCTGCAGCAGGTCAGCGGCGTGGGCCCGCGGCTCGCGCTGGCGATGCTCGCGGTGCACACCCCGGACGGGCTGCGCCGCGCGGTCGCCACCGAGGACCTGGCCGCGCTCAAGCGGGTGCCGGGCATCGGGCAGAAGGGCGCGCAGCGGATCGTGCTGGAGCTCGCCGACCGGCTCGGCGCCCCGGCCCCGGTCGCGCTCGCCGGCGGCGGGGCGGCCACGGCCGGGCCGGCCGACCGCCGCGACCAGGTGGTCGACGCGCTCGTGGGCCTGGGCTGGAACCAGAAGGCCGCCGCCGACGCGGTCGCCGCCGTGCTCGACGGCAGCGACGAGCCCGTAGGCGAGGCCGAGGTGGCGGGCGTGCTGCGCGCGGCGCTGCGCACCCTGGGCGGCGGCCGTGGCTGACGAGGTCGACCTCGGCGTGGACGTCGACCCGGCGGACTCGGTCGTGCGCCCCGGCGCCGACGACCTGGAGCGCGCCGCAGAGGCGGCGCTGCGCCCGCGGCACCTCGACGAGTTCGTCGGCCAGAAGGTCGTGCGCGAGCAGCTGTCGCTCGTGCTGCAGGCCGCCCTCGGCCGCGGCCGGGCGCCCGACCACGTGCTGCTGTCCGGCCCGCCCGGGCTCGGCAAGACGACGCTCGCCATGATCATCGCCGCCGAGCTCGGCACCTCGCTGCGCGTCACCAGCGGCCCCGCGATCCAGCACGCCGGCGACCTCGCCGCGATCCTCTCCTCGCTGGAGGAGAACGAGGTGCTGTTCATCGACGAGATCCATCGGCTCGCTCGGCCCGCCGAGGAGCTGCTCTACGTCGCGATGGAGGACTTCCGGGTCGACGTGGTGGTGGGCAAGGGCGCGGGCGCGAGCGCGATCCCGCTGGCGCTGCCGCCGTTCACCGTCGTCGGCGCCACCACGCGCGCCGGTCTGCTCCCGGCGCCGCTGCGCGACCGGTTCGGGTTCACGGGGCATCTGGACTTCTACGCCGACGACGAGCTGGAGCGGGTGCTGGTCCGGTCGGCGGGGCTGCTGGGCGTGCCGCTCGCGCACGAGGCGGCCGCCGAGATCGCCTCCCGGTCCCGCGGCACCCCGCGGATCGCCAACCGGCTGCTGCGCCGGGTGCGCGACTGGGCGCAGGTCCGCGGTGACGGCACGCTCTCGCTCGACGCGGCGCGCGCGGCGCTCGAGGTGTACGAGGTGGACCGGCGCGGGCTCGACCGGCTCGACCGGTCGGTGCTGACGGCGTTGTGCACCCGGTTCGGCGGCGGCCCGGTCGGGCTCACCACGCTGGCCGTGGCGGTGGGCGAGGAGCCGGAGACCGTCGAGACCGTCGCCGAGCCGTTCCTCGTGCGCGAGGGGCTGATCGGCCGGACCCCGCGCGGGCGCGTCGCGACGCCCGAGGCGTGGGCGCACCTGGGGCTGTCCGCGCCGACCCCGGCGGATACGCTGTTCGGCTGAGACCCCCGCGCGCCGCGGCGGCACGAACAGGTCCCGCACAGGGAACCGGCGCGCGCCCGCGGTCGTTAGGAGCCCGGAGCCGTGGCGCCTAGACTGCGGCCGACGTCGTACGCAGTCAGGAGCTGTTTCTTCGTGGACCCGACCTTCCTCATCATCCTCGTCATCGGCCTCGGGGCGATGTGGCTGCTGTCCAGCCGCCAGCGCAAGGCGCAGCGGGAGCAGCTCAGCTTCCGCGACAACCTGCAGCCCGGCCAGCGGGTGATGACCGGCTCGGGCATGTACGGCACGGTCGTCGAGGTCGACGGCGACGAGGTCACCCTCGAGTCGACGCCCGGCCAGCAGTCCGTGTGGATCAAGGCCGCGATCGCGCGCCTCGTCGAGCCGCCGGTGGCCGACGAGGACGAGACCGACGAGGTCGACGGCGACGACGCCGAGTGGCGCGACGAGCCGGGCGCCATCCCGCCGGGCCGGATCGACGTCCCGGACGACCTCTCCTCGCTGCAGCCGCCGCGTGACGACGAGGGCCCCGACAGCACCAAGAAGCCCCAGCAGTAGTCGACCGGGCGTCCCACCTCCGCCGCAGGCGGGGGAGGGACGCCCTTCATCCGCACCGCCCGCCGTCCGCGGGCGGTGCGCGCACGAGAGAAGACGGTCCGTTGGCCCCACCCACACGCCGCCGCCACCCGGCGCGCATCCTGCTCACGCTCGCCGTGATCACGGTCGCCGTGTTCGGCGCGATCTTCGCCGGCACCAAGCTGTCGGACGCGACCTGGACGCCCAAGCTCGCCCTCGACCTCGAGGGCGGCACGCAGCTCATCCTGGCGCCGGTCGCCCAGGACGAGTCCCGCGTCACGTCGGAGACCATCGCCCAGGCGATCGAGGTCATCCGGCAGCGCGTCGACTCGTCCGGCGTGGCCGAGGCGGAGATCAGCTCGCAGGGCGGGTCCAACATCGTCGTGGCCCTCCCGGGCCGCCCGAGCGAGGAGACGCTGGACCTCGTCCGCACCTCCGCGCAGATGGAGTTCCGGCCGGTCCTGACCTACGGCGCGGCGACGCCCACGGCGACCCCGTCGGCCAGCCCCACGGACGGCGCCACGGAGCCCTCGGACCAGCCGACGAAGGCGGCCCCGGACTCCGCGAGCGACGCCGAGTACTACATCACCCCCGCCGTGCAGGCGGAGTACGACGCCCTCGACTGCACCGACCCCGCGAACCTCACGGGCGGCAAGCAGGTCGCGGCCGACGCGGCGATGGTCACCTGCGACCCGGACGGCACCGTCAAGTACATCCTCGGCCCGGTCGAGGTCGAGGGCTCGCACATCGCGAACGCCAGCTCCGGCCTGCAGGTCAGCCAGTCCGGCGCGGTCACCAACAACTGGGCGGTGAACCTGGAGTTCGACCGGACCGGCACCCGCCAGTTCGCGGACGTCACCGAGCGGCTCCAGGGCCTGTCGTCGCCGCAGAACCAGTTCGCGATCGTGCTCGACGGCCTGGTCATCTCGGCCCCGTCGCTCGACCCGGGCGTCATCATCTCGGACGGCAAGGCGGAGATCTCGGGCTCGTTCACCCGGGACTCCGCGACGGCCCTCGCCAACCAGCTGAAGTTCGGCGCGCTGCCTCTGAGCTTCGAGGTGCAGAGCGAGGAGCAGATCTCCGCGACGCTCGGCTCCGAGCAGCTGGAGAAGGGTCTGATCGCCGGCCTCATCGGCCTGATCCTGGTCGTCATCTACTCGCTGTTCCAGTACCGCGCGCTCGGCCTGGTGACGGTCGCGTCGCTGGTCATCGCGGCGGTGCTCACGTACGGCGTGATCACGCTGCTGTCCTGGACCCAGGGGTACCGGCTGTCGCTGCCCGGCGTCGCCGGTCTGATCGTCGCCATCGGCATCACCGCGGACTCGTTCATCGTCTACTTCGAGCGCATCCGCGACGAGCTGCGCGAGGGCCGGACCCTGGTCGCCGCCGTCGACCGCGCGTGGGAGCGCGCGCGCCGCACGATCCTGGCGTCCGACGCGGTGAACTTCCTGGCCGCCGTGGTCCTCTACTTCCTCGCGGTCGGATCGGTGCGCGGCTTCGCGTTCACCCTCGGGCTGACCACGCTGCTCGACCTGCTCATCGTGTTCACGTTCACCCACCCGGTGATGAAGCTGATCGCGAAGACCCGGTTCTTCGGCAGCGGCCACCCGCTGTCCGGCCTCGACCCGCGCCGGCTCGGCGCGCCCGAGTCGACCCGCTACGTCGGCCGCGGCCGCGTGGCGACGGGCCGTCGCGCGGACGCCGACGCCCCGGCGGAGGAGCCCGCCGACCTCGGCGCCCGGACCTCGACGCTGGTCGCGGCCCCGGTCGGCGCGGGCGGCACCATCGCCGAGCGCCGCGCCGCCGCGCGCGCCGCGCAGGCCGAGGCGGAGGCCGGCACCGCAGCGCCCGCCGACGCCGACGACGCCGGGACCACCGGCACCACCGACACCGACGAGGCACCCGACGGCAGCACCCCCGCCGCGCGACGCACCGAGGGGAGCGAGTCCTGATGGCCGTCAACTTCGCCCAGTGGGGCAACGACCTGTACACGGGCCGCCGCTCGTACGACATCGTCGGCCGGCGCCGCACCTGGTTCCTGATCTCCGGGATCCTCGTGCTGCTCTCCGTCGTCCTGCTGTTCAAGCCGGGCCTGCACCCGGGCATCGAGTTCCGCGGCGGCTCGCAGTTCACCGTGTCGAACGTGTCGACCACGGACCAGCAGCCCGCCATCGACGCGGTCACCGAGATCGCGCCGGAGGAGGTGCCGCGCGTCAGCAACGTCGGCTCGTCCACGCTGCGGATCCAGACCTCGGAGCTCACCAACGACCAGGTGACCCAGGTCCGCACGGCGCTCGAGGACGCGTACGGCGTGTCCGACGACGACGTGGCGAGCGCGTTCATCGGCCCGACCTGGGGCGCGGACGTGTCGAAGAAGGCTGCGACCTCGCTGATCGTGTTCCTGGTGCTCGTGAGCATCGTCATGACGGTGTACTTCCGGAACTGGCGCATGGCCGTCGCCGCGATCGTCGCGCTGTTCCACGACATCGTCATCACCGCCGGCGTGTACGCCGCGGTCGGCTGGGAGGTCACGCCGGCGACGGTGATCGGCTTCCTCACGATCCTCGGGTACTCGATCTACGACACCGTCGTGGTGTTCGACAAGGTCCGCGAGAACACCGTCGGCATCACCGACCAGACGCGCGCCACCTACGAGGAGCGCGCGAACCTCGCCGTCAACCAGACGCTGGTCCGCTCGATCAACACCTCGGTCGTGGCGCTGCTGCCGGTCGCGGGCATCCTGTTCATCGGGGCGTTCGTCCTCGGCGCCGGCACGCTGCGCGACATCGCGCTCGCGCTGTTCGTCGGCATGATCGTCGGCGCGTTCTCGTCGATCTTCCTGGCCACGCCGCTCGAGGTGGTGCTCCGCCTGCGCGAGCAGCCCATCCGGGAGCACACCGCGAAGGTGCTGGCCGCCCGCGCGCGGCTCGCCCAGGGCGGACTGGACGAGGACGCGTCCTCGGAGGAGGTCGCGGTCGCGCGGTTCACCGGACAGGTGCGCCCGGGCGGTCACCAGGGAGTCGCGGCGCAGCCGCGCAGGAAGAAGGGCCGGCGATGAGCGGCGTGCAGGACGTGAGCGGGCAGCACCTCGGGCTGACGGGCCAGGCGCTCGTCGACCGGGTCGAGGAGCTCGTGCGCAGCGTCCCCGACTACCCGACGCCGGGCGTGGTGTTCAAGGACATCACCCCGCTGCTCGCGGACGGCCCGGCGTTCGACGCGGTCGTGCGCGAGATGGCCGCCCGCGTCCCGGGCCCGGTCGACCTGGTCGCCGGCATGGAGGCGCGGGGGTTCATCCTCGCGGCGCCGGTCGCCATGGCGCTGGGCGCCGGCTTCCTGCCGGTGCGCAAGGCCGGCAAGCTGCCCGGGCCCACCGCCCGGCGGGACTACGAGCTCGAGTACGGCGCGGCCTCGGTCGAGCTGCACCCGTTCACGGTCCCGGCCGGCTCGCGCGTGCTGGTGGTCGACGACGTGCTCGCCACGGGCGGCACCGCGCAGGCGACCGTCGAGCTGCTGGAGGAGTGCGGGGCCGAGGTCGTGGGCCTGTCCTTCCTCATGGACCTGACGTTCCTGCCCGGGCGGTCGCGGCTCGCGGGGCGGCACGTGGACGCGCTGCTCGCGGTCTGATCCGCCTCCCGGCGCCGCCGTCACCCCCGCGGGCGGCGGCGGCGCCGTGCTGCGGTGGCCCGTGACGCGGTGCACGGTGTCGACGCCGTAGAATCGTGCGGATCGACAGCGCGTCCGGTCCGTCCGGGCCGCGTCGTCATCGGACAGCCGGGGAGACCCGGCACGGCGGGAGGCGTGCATGGCGGAGCCACGGACCTCGGCAGGACCCGACGCACGGCCGGAGGCGCCCGCGACCACGGGCGGCACCAGCCGGGTGCGGTCGCGCCTCGCCCGGTTCGGGCAGATCCGCGGGCCCCAGCAGTCTCCGGTGATCGAGCCGCTGCTCCAGGCCGTCCGGACGAACCACCCCAGGGCCGACCTCAGCCTGATCGAGCGCGCCTACGTCACGGCCGAGGCCGCGCACCGCGGCCAGCTGCGCAAGAGCGGCGACCCGTACATCACGCACCCGGTGGCCGTCGCGACCATCCTCGCCGAGCTCGGGATGACGCCCCCGACGCTCGCCGCGGCGCTGCTGCACGACACCGTCGAGGACACGTCCTACTCGCTGGACCAGCTCCGCACGGAGTACGGCCCCGAGATCGCGATGCTGGTCGACGGCGTCACCAAGCTCGACAAGGTGACCTACGGCGACGCCGCGCAGGCCGAGACCGTGCGCAAGATGGTCGTCGCGATGTCCAAGGACATCCGGGTGCTGGTGATCAAGCTCGCCGACCGGCTGCACAACGCGCGCACCTGGAAGTTCGTCCCCGCGGCGTCGGCCGAGAAGAAGGCCCGCGAGACGCTCGAGATCTACGCCCCGCTGGCGCACCGCCTCGGCATGAACACGATCAAGTGGGAGCTCGAGGACCTGTCGTTCTCGACGCTGTACCCGAAGGTCTACGACGAGATCGTGCACCTGGTCGCCGAGCGCGCGCCGGCCCGCGAGGAGTACCTGGCCGTGGTCCGCGAGCAGGTCGGTGCCGACCTGCGCAGCGCGAAGATCAAGGCGACGGTGACGGGCCGGCCGAAGCACTACTACTCGATCTACCAGAAGATGATCGTGCGGGGCCGCGACTTCGCCGACATCTACGACCTGGTGGGCGTGCGGGTCCTGGTCGACACGGTGCGGGACTGCTACGCGGCGCTGGGCGCGCTGCACGCGCGGTGGAACCCGGTCCCGGGCCGGTTCAAGGACTACATCGCGATGCCCAAGTTCAACCTCTACCAGTCGCTGCACACGACGGTCATCGGGCCGGGCGGCAAGCCGGTCGAGATCCAGATCCGGACGCACGACATGCACCGGCGCGCGGAGTACGGCGTCGCGGCGCACTGGAAGTACAAGGAGAACGCCAAGGGCGCCGGGGGCGACGCCGACGGCAACGACATGGCGTGGCTGCGCCAGCTCGTCGACTGGCAGAAGGAGACCGCGGACCCCTCGGAGTTCCTGGACTCGCTGCGGTTCGAGATCGCCGACGGCGAGGTCTACGTCTTCACGCCCAAGGGCGACGTCATGGCGTTGCCCGCGGGCGCCACCCCGGTCGACTTCGCGTACGCGGTGCACACCGAGGTCGGGCACCGCACGATGGGCGCCCGGGTCAACGGCCGGCTCGTCCCGCTCGACTCCACGCTGGAGAACGGCGACGTCATCGAGGTGTTCACCTCGAAGTCCGAGACCGCCGGGCCGTCGCGCGACTGGCTCGGGTTCGTCACCAGCCCCCGCGCGCGCAACAAGATCCGCCAGTGGTTCACCAAGGAGCGGCGCGAGGAGGCGATCGAGCACGGCAAGGACGCCATCGCCAAGGCGATGCGCAAGCAGAACCTGCCGATCCAGCGCCTGCTGTCCCACGAGTCGCTCGTCGCGCTCGCCAACGAGATGCGGTACGCCGACGTCTCGGCCCTGTACGCGGCGATCGGCGAGGGCCAGGTCTCCGCGGCCACCGTCGTGCAGCGGCTCGTGCACGCCATGGGCGGCGAGCCGGGCGCCGAGGAGGACATCGCCGAGGTCGCCCGCCCGGGCCAGACCGCGCGGCGCGTCCGCACCGGCGACCCGGGCGTGGTCGTCAAGGGCGTGGACGACATCTGGGTGAAGCTCGCCAAGTGCTGCACCCCGGTGCCGGGCGACGACATCATCGGGTTCGTGACCCGCGGCCAGGGCGTCAGCGTGCACCGGTCCGACTGCATCAACGTCACCGCGCTGCGGGCCCAGCCCGAGCGCATGGTCGACGTCGAGTGGAGCCAGGGGAGCACCGCGCTGTTTCTTGTGCAGATCCAGGTCGAGGCGCTGGACCGCAGCCGGCTCCTGTCCGACATCACCCGGGTGCTGTCCGACCACCACGTCAACATCCTGTCGGCGTCGGTGTCGACCTCCCGGGACCGGGTCGCCCAGTCGCGGTTCGTGTTCGAGATGGCGGAGCCGTCGCACCTCGCGTCGGTGCTGGCGGCCGTGCGCAAGGTCGAGGGCGTGTTCGACGTCTACCGGATCACGGGCGCGAAGGCGGAGCAGCCGGCCGTCGACGCGTAGCGGTACCGACGGCCCGGTCGGCGCCGGCGACGGCGTCCTCCAGCGCCGGGAGGAGCGCCGCCGCGGCCCGCACCCCGCGCCGCCCGGACGCCGCCGCCACGTCGGCGCGCACCCGCGCCGCCTCGACGCCCGCCGCGCGCAGCCGCGCGACGAGCGGGAGCGCCAGACCCGGCGGGTCCTGGCTCAGCAGGTCGACCGCCGTGCGGCGCGGGGTCGTCACGCGCACGCCGCCGAGCAGCACGACGTCGGCGTCCGGGAGGCTCGCGGTCGCGCCCGTCCTGCCCGGAGCCGGGTCGGGGACGCGGGCGCCGGGGGGAGCGACGACGTCGATCCTCCCGGGCGGGGTGCCGCCGACGTGCACCCAGACCGCCGCGGCGCGCGCGACGGCGCACCGCGCGGGGACGAGCGGAGCGAGGGCCGCGGCCCGCAGCGCCGGCGTCGGGCGCACCTCGGCGGGCAGGGCGACGTCCTCGCGGAGCGGCACGAGCTGCCCGTCGCGCACCAGCAGGTGCCAGGCGACCGGGCCGACGTCGCCGGGGCGGACGAGGGGCGTGGGCGGCAGCCGGGCGGCGGTGCGCGGTGCTGGCGGGGCGTGGTCGGGCTCGGCGGGGCCGGGCTGGGCGTGGTCGGAGTCGGCGTGCTCGTGGTCGGCGTGGTCGGGCGGGGGAGCGGGTCGGGACGTCACCCGCAGCACGATGCCGGTCGACCCCCGCGCGTGGCGAGGGGCGACCGGCACCGGCTGTGGACGGGCGTCAGCCCCGGGACTCGTCCGCGGCCCGCTGCACCTGCTCCAGCCAGGACCGGCGGGCGTCGAGCGCGGCCTGCGCGTCGGCGACCTTGCGGGCGTCGCCCCCGGCCTGGGCCTTCGCCAGGTCGGCCTCGAGCTGCGCGATCGCGTTCTCGAGCTGCGCGAGCGCGCCCTCGGCCCGCGCGCGGGTCTCGGGGTTGGTGCGGCGCCACTCGGCCTGGTCGGCGTCGCGGACCTTCGCCTCGACGGCGCGCAGCCGGCCCTCGACGCGCTGGATGTCGCCGCGCGGCACCTTGCCCGCGGCCTCCCAGCGGTCCTGGATCGAGCGCAGCGCGGCCTTGGCCTGGCCGAGCCCCTTCGCCGGGTCGATCGCCTCGGCCTCGACCAGCAGCGCCTCCTTGACCTCCAGGTTCGCGCCGTACTCCCGGTCCGTGGCGGCGTTGAGCTCGTCGCGGGCGCGGAAGAACGTGTCCTGCGCGGCGCGGAACCGGGCCCACAGCGCGTCGTCGTCCGACCGGCTCGCGCGGCCGGCGGCCTTCCACCGCGCCATGAGGTCGCGGTACGCGCCGGCGGTCGGGCCCCACTCGGTGCTGGAGGACAGGCGCTCGGCCTCGCGGACGATCTCCTCCTTCGCGGCCTTCGCCCCGGCGTTCCGGGACTCCAGCTCGGCGAAGTAGTGCCGACGCTCGCGGTCGAACGTGGTGCGCGCGTGGCTGAACCGCTTCCAGAGCGCCTCCTCGGAGGTGCGGTCGACGCGCGGGCCGGAGCGCTGCGCCTCCTTCCACTCCTCGAGCAGGGCGCGGAGCTGCTCGCCCGCCGGCCGCCACTGCATGCGGGCCGGGTCGGTCGTGGCGATCTTCTCCGCGCGCTCGACGATCTGCGTGCGGGCCTCCAGCGCGGCCTGGCGGGCGGCGGACCGCTCGGCCTCGACCGCCGCGCGTCGCTCGGCGGCAGCCGCGCGCAGGCCGTCCAGGCGGGCGCGCAGGCCGTCCAGGTCGCCGACGGCGGCCGGCTCGGCGGTCTCCTCGGTCAGGCGCGTGAGCGTCTGGTCGATCTCCTTGACCGCGAGGTCCGTCGCGGTGAGACGTGCCTCGAACAGCGCGACCTTCGCCTGCAGGTCGAGGAACCGGCGCACGTACAGCGCCAGCGCCTCGTCGGCCGACGCGCCGGGGAACTGCCCCACGACGCGCTCGCCCGCGGCCTCGCGGACGTAGACGGTGCCCTCCTCGTCGACCCGGCCGAAGCCGGCCGCGGCGGCCGCCTCCGCCGAGTCGTCGGCCACCGGCACCGGGACCACGGGGGTCGCGGGGGCGGCCGGGGCCTCGCCGGACGCGACCGTGCCGGCCGGGGCCGACGGGGCGCTCGGGCGCGGGCGGGGGCGCATGGCGCTGGGCTTCGGGGCGCTCGGCCGAGGGGCGGTAGCGGGGGTCGGCGCGGCCGCCGCGGGGGCCGGCTCGGCCTCGGGCTCGGCGGCCTGCGGCTCCGCGGCCTCGGCGTCGTCGGCCGTCGGGACCTCGGTCGCGGGCGCCTCGCTCGCGGGGACCTGGGCGTCGTCGGCCGCGGGGGCCTCGGTCGCGGGGACCTCGGCCTCGCCGACCCCGGGCGTCGCGGCCACGGCGGCCTCGTCGCTGTCCTGGGCGCGCTGCTGCTCGTCGGGCGTCTCGGTCACTGGGTCTCCACTCCCTCGATGGTGACGGGGGTGGCCGGGGTGCCGTCCGAGGCACCGCCGCTCACGCCCGCGTCAGCGACTGCCTGCACGACGTCGAGGCCCGACGTGATGCGGCCGAACACGGTGTAGCCCCCGGCGGCGTCCGCCGGGATGGTCGAGTCCTCGTAGACGAGGAAGAACTGGCTGCCCATCGACTCGCCGTTCCCGCCCTGGCGGGCCATCGCGATGGTGCCGGCCGGGTAGACGTCGTCGGCGGGGGCGTTCTCGATCGGGCCGAACGCGTAGCCAGGGCTCCCCGTGCCGGTGCCGGTCGGGTCGCCGCACTGCAGCACGTAGATGCCGCTGGTGGTGAGCCGGTGGCAGTCGGTGCCGTCGAAGTAGCCCTCCTGCGCCAGCGTCACGAAGTTCGCGACCGCCTGCGGGGCGGCCGCGCCGTCCAGCTCGACGCCGATCTCGCCCTGGCTGGTCGTGATCGTGCCGGTCCAGGCGCGGCCCTCGGCGAGCGCGGCGTCGGGCAGCACGCCCCCGTTGCCGAGGCGCTCGGCGGCGGTGGTCTGCGTGGCCGTGGGGGCGTCGGTGGCGCCGGAGCCCGCGGTGGTGTCGTCGTCCCCGCCGGTGGCGAGGAGCGCGGCGGTGATGCCCACGCCGAGCACGAGCACGCCGACGACCCCGCCGGCGACGATCTGCTGCCGCCGCTTGCGGGCGTGCTTCTGCACCTGGCGCTGCTGCCACTTCTCGTACCGGCGGCGCTCGTACTCGCGCTCGCGCTTGCTGGACGGCACGCACTCTCCTCGGTCTCGGCGTCGGCGGGTCCCCGTGCGCGGGCACTCAGAGCGCCCGCGCCCGCCGGACAGTCTAGGCAGCCGGTGGTCGCGCGGGTGACGCGCGCGCCGCGCGTGCGTGCCGGGGGCCCCGCGGGCGCCGCTAGCGTGGCCGGGTGCGCATCCTCGGACTGACCGCCCCCGTGTTCGCCGCGGCCTGCTACGTGGTGGCGGCCGACGACGGGGACTGCGTGGTCGTGGACCCCGGTGGCGGCGTCGCGGACGCGGTGCGGCGCACGGTCGCCGAGCAAGGGCTGCGCGTCGCCGGGGTCGTCGCGACCCACGGGCACGCGGACCACGTGGCGGACGCCGGCGTGCTCGCCGCCGAGGCGGGCGTGCCGCTCCGGCTGCACGCCCGGGACGCGCACCGGCTGGCCGACCCGCTCGGCACGCTGGGTCTGGGCGCGGCGGCCGACCCCGGCGTGGCGGGCGCGCTGCGGACGGCGGCCGCGGCGGCGGGGCTGGACCCGGCGACCTTCGGGCGGGTCGACCCGGCACTGGTGGTGCCGTTCGGGGGCGAGGACGGGGGAGCGGGCGACGCCGGGACCGCAGGTGGCACCGGCCGGACCCCCGACGTCGAGCTGCGTCTCGGCTCCGTGACCCTGGTCGCCCGGCACGCCCCCGGCCACACCGAGGGCTCGACGCTCTACCTGCTCGCCGCGGGCGACGACCGGGTCGCGTTCACCGGCGACGTGCTGTTCGCGGGGTCGGTCGGCCGCACGGACCTCCCCGGCGGCGACCCGGTCGCGATGGCGGCCACCCTGCGCGACGTCGTCGGCGCCCTGCCGCCCGGGACGCACGTCCTGCCCGGCCACGGGCCCGCCACGCGGGTGGACGCGGAGCTGGCCACCAACCCGTACCTGGCAAACTGACCTGCATGGCACGACCGACTCCTCTCTCCGGCTTCCCCGAGTGGCTCCCCGACGGCCGCGTGGTCGAGCAGCACGTGCTCGACACGCTGCGGCGCACCTTCGAGCTGCACGGGTTCGCCGGGATCGAGACCCGGGCGGTCGAGCCGCTCGACCAGCTGCTGCGCAAGGGCGAGACCTCCAAGGAGGTGTACGTCCTGCGCCGGCTGCAGGAGGACGCCGACGCCGAGCAGGACCGGTCCGGGCAGCTCGGCCTGCACTTCGACCTCACGGTGCCGTTCGCGCGCTACGTGCTGGAGAACGCCGGGCACCTCGCGTTCCCGTTCCAGCGCTACCAGATCCAGAAGGTGTGGCGCGGCGAGCGCCCCCAGGACGGCCGGTTCCGCGAGTTCGTGCAGGCGGACATCGACGTCGTCGGCGCGGGCGACCTGCCGTACCACTACGAGGTCGACCTGCCGCTGGTCATGGCGGAGGCGCTCGGCGCGCTGCGCGACATCGGCGTGCCGCCGGTGCGCATCCTCGTCAACAACCGCCGGGTGGCCGAGGGCTTCTACCGCGGGCTCGGCCTCGACGACGTCGACGGCGTGCTGCGCAGCATCGACAAGCTCGACAAGATCGGCCCGGAGAAGGTCGCCGCGCTGCTGGTCGCCGAGACCAGCGCGACGCCCGAGCAGGCGCAGGCGTGCCTCGACCTCGCGGCGATCTCCGGCGGCGACGCCGGCGTCGTCGACCGGGTGCGGGCGCTCGCCGCGCAGCACGGCATCGCGTCCGAGCTCATGGAGCAGGGCCTGGGCGAGCTGCGGCAGCTGATCGAGGCCGCCGCCGTGCGCGCCCCGGGCGTCGTCGTCGCCGACCTCAAGATCGCCCGCGGGCTGGACTACTACACCGGGTCGGTCTACGAGACAGTGCTGGTCGGCCACGAGCAGCTCGGCTCGATCTGCTCCGGCGGGCGGTACGACACGCTCGCCTCGGACGGCAAGCAGACCTACCCGGGCGTCGGGCTGTCGATCGGCGTGTCGCGCCTGGTGTCCCGGCTGCTGTCGGGCGGCCTGGTCCGCGCGACCCGCGGCGTGCCGGCGGCGGTGCTGGTCGCCGTGACGTCGGAGGAGAGCCGGCCGGCGTCGGACGCCGTCGCCACCGCGCTGCGGGCCAGGGGCGTGCCGGTCGAGGTCGCCCCGACGGCGGCGAAGTTCGGCAAGCAGATCAAGCACGCCGACCGCCGGGGGATCCCGTTCGTCTGGTTCCCGGGCGAGGACGGCGCCGCGGACCAGGTGAAGGACATCCGGTCGGGCGAGCAGGTCGACGCCGACGCCGCGGCCTGGGCGCCGCCGACGCAGGACCTGTGGCCGCGGGTCGTCCCCGCGGAGGGCTGACCCCCGGGGCCTCACGCCAGGGCGGCGAGGCCCGCGTTCAGCGTCGTGGCGTAGAGCACCCACGCCAGGTAGGGGCCGAGCAGCCAGGCGACCCACGGGGTCAGGCGGTGGAACGCGACGATCGTCGCGACCAGCGCCACCTCGAGCGCCAGGATGATCGCCAGGCCGAGGCCCAGCTGCTCCGCGCCGAAGAACACCGGCGTCCACGCGGCGTTCAGCGCGAGCTGCACGCCGTACAGGACGAGTGCGGTCGTGGCCGCGCGGCCGTGCCGCCGCCAGATCAGCCAGGCGGCCACCGCCATCACCACGTAGAGCACCGTCCAGACCGGGCCGAACACCCAGTTCGGCGGCGTCCACGCGGGCTTCTCGGCGTCGGCGTACCAGCCTTCGACGCCGGACGTCGACGCGAGGCTGCCGCCGAAGGCGACGACGGCGTTGAGCAGCAGCAGGCCGACGAGCACGGGCCAGCCGCGGGTGGTGGGGCCGGCGCCCGTGCCGGCGGTGGTGCCCGCGCCGGCGTCGTCGCGGTGGGCGGGGTGGCTCGGGGCGGGCTGGGCCGGGTTCGCGGAGGTCATGCCTCCACGGTGCGGCGGCGGCGCCCGGTCGGCAACCGGAAGGCCAGCATGCTGAGTTTCCTGCCGCGGGCCCCGGGTCACCGCGCTCCGGCCCGGTGGGCCGCTCCGGCCTGCCCCCAGGCCGAGGGGCTCCGTGGTTGCGCGGGAGTCGAACACGTGTTCGAATCGGTGCCATGCGGTGGGACGGGCAGAAGATCGCGGCGGAGGCGGCGCAGGCGCTGCCCGGCCTCGCGCTGGCGGGGCACCAGCGGTCGGTGCGCACGCCGGAGTTCACCGGCGTGACGTTCCACGAGGTGCACGCGAAGTCGGCCCTCAACAAGGTGCCCGAGGCGTCGGCGATGCCGTTCCGGTGGACCGTGAACCCGATGCGCGGCTGCCTCCACGCCTGCACCTACTGCTTCGCCCGCCCGACGCACGAGTACCTGGGCCTCGGCCCGGACGAGGACTTCCAGACCCAGATCGTCGTCAAGACCAACGTGGTCGACGTGCTGACCGCGGAGCTGCGCCGCCCGTCCTGGACGCACGAGCACGTCGCTCTCGGGACCAACACCGACCCGTACCAGCGGGCCGAGGGCCGGTACGCGCTGATGCCGGGGATCATCGGCGCCCTCGCACACTCGGGCACCCCGATGTCGCTGCTCACCAAGGGCACCCTGCTGCGCCGGGACATCCCGCTGCTGACGGAGGCCGCGGGGGAGGTCGGGGTGAGCGTGGCCGTGTCGCTCGCGATCGGCGACGAGGAGCTGCAGCAGGCGATGGAGCCGGGTACGCCGACGCCCCGCGCCCGGCTCGGGCTGATCCGGGCCGTGCGGGAGGCCGGGCTGGAGTGCGGGGTGCTGGTGGCCCCGGTCATGCCCTGGCTCACCGACTCCACCGCGCACCTCGACGGGCTGTTCCGCGACCTCGCCGAGGCCGGTGCGTCCTGGGTGACGACGATCCCGCTGCACCTGCGCGGGCCGGTGCGGCCGCTGATGCTGCAGTGGCTCGCCGAGCACCGGCCGGAGCTGGTGCCGAACTACCGGCGGCTGTACGCGAACGGCGCCTACGTGCCCGAGGAGTACCGCCGGTGGCTGTCGGAGCGGGTGCGGCCGCTGCGCCGCCGGTACGGGCTGCACGGGCCGTCGGCGGCGCCGCTCGAGGGGGCCGGGTCCCCGGCGGGCGCGGGGGCCGGCGCGGGCGCGGGAGCGGGCGCGGGGTCGTCGGCGCGGACCAGCGGCC
>NZ_JAGXJG010000402.1:0-247 GCF_019091725.1 Cellulomonas sp. GbtcB1
ACCGGGCGACGCCGATGATCGCGTCGTCCCCCGCCACCGCCACCAGCGCGGCCCGGTCCCGGTGGCCGACGCGGGTGAACCGCGCGAGGTCCCGGTCGCCCAGCCGCTCCAGCGGGGCGAAGAACCGGAACACGACCGACGCCTCGGACTGGCCGACGTGGAACGACTGCAGGGCATCCGCGTCCTCGGGGCGGATCGGCCGCACGTGCGTGGTGCTGCCGTCGCGGAGGACGACGTCGGCCTCCCA
>NZ_JAGXJG010000403.1:0-247 GCF_019091725.1 Cellulomonas sp. GbtcB1
CCTCGCGGACCTTCTCGGCGCTGGCCTCCTCGGACTGCCGGGCCGCGTCGACGACGCAGTGGCCCAGGTGGTCCTCGACGAGGCCGATGCTGTCGGCCTGCAGCGCCTTGGTCACGGCGGCGACCTGGGTCAGGACGTCGATGCAGTAGACGTCCTCGTCGACCCTGCGCGCGATGCCGCGCACCTGCCCCTCGGTGCGCTTGGGGCGCTTGAGGTAGTCGTCCTTGTCGCCGCTCTACCCGTGCAT
>NZ_JAGXJG010000404.1:0-247 GCF_019091725.1 Cellulomonas sp. GbtcB1
CGGGCGGTGCGGACCAGCTCGCGGAACACGCCGCCGCCCGCGCCGCCGTCCGAGAGCGGTATGATCTCCAGCCCGATGCCCTCCCGGAACGCGAGGAACTCCTGGAACAGCGCCTCCGGCTTCAGCCGCTCGGCGGCGGTCACCGTGCGCCCGAGGTTCCGGGTGGCCCACGCGCCGGCGAGGGCCCAGTTGCCCAGGTGGCCCAGCGCCATGGCGACCATGCGGCCCTCGCTCATCGTCGCGACGA
>NZ_JAGXJG010000405.1:0-247 GCF_019091725.1 Cellulomonas sp. GbtcB1
GGCGATCGTCGGCATGGCGAGGGACTTGTTCGCGAGCCACGACGGATCCGGCGCCAGCGGCCCGAGGACCGCGTTGACCAGGCCGTTCGCCGGGAACAGCAGCATCCACACCCCGACCAGCGACACGCTCGCCGTCAGGTACGGCACGTAGTACGCGACCCGGTACGCCGGCGCCCACCGCACCCCGGCGTTGAGCGCGGACGCCAGCACCAGCGCCAGCCCGACCGTCAGCGGCACGTTGATGACC
>NZ_JAGXJG010000406.1:0-247 GCF_019091725.1 Cellulomonas sp. GbtcB1
CGACCACGCGGTGAGCCACGCCGGGTTGTTCACGCCCGCGGCCGCGTACTCGACCCCGTCGAACGGGACGCCGACCAGCTCGGAGAGGTCGTTCGCGGCCCAGTACACGGAGTGGCACAGCCCGACGACCTTGATCTCGGGGGCGACGACGGACCACCACCACACGTTGAGCGTCATGGGGTTCGTGTAGTTCAGCACCCGGGCGTCGGGGCAGCCCTCGCGCCCGTCGCGGGCGGGCCCCCAGGTC
>NZ_JAGXJG010000407.1:0-247 GCF_019091725.1 Cellulomonas sp. GbtcB1
GTGTTGGTAGTATTTAACATATTTCAAGCATGCATATATAAACACATATACACACATTCAGATAATCACATCATACATTATACACAGTTCTTACCTGTTTTCCGAATTCAAGTGTGCTGGCCGACCTGAACGGAATTCACGTGCTAGAAGGAAGTCCTTCTCACATATAGATACCGGGTAAGACACTGTCTTAAAAGCGTAATCCCTGTGCACTCCTCACTTCACCAAACGAACAGCTAAACCCTCA
>NZ_JAGXJG010000408.1:0-246 GCF_019091725.1 Cellulomonas sp. GbtcB1
ACCTCCGACCTGTCGGCCACCGTCCGCCCCGGGCAGTCGGTCGCGACCGACGGCCCGACGGGCGCCGGGAAGACCACGCTGGTCAACCTGCTCATGCGGTTCTACGAGCCCGACGGCGGCCGGATCCTGGTCAACGGCCAGGACATCGCGACGCTCTCCCGGCACGACGCCCGGGCGCGCACCGGAATGGTGCTCCAGGACCCGTGGCTGTTCGCGGGCACGATCCGGGAGAACATCCGGTACGGC
>NZ_JAGXJG010000409.1:0-246 GCF_019091725.1 Cellulomonas sp. GbtcB1
CATGTCGCCCGACGGCGGGACCTGCACGATCGCGAACATCCAGTACCAGGTGCCGGCGTCGGAGGGGTGCACCGGCACGACCGGCCACACCGTGGTGCTGAACGAGGCCGACGGCGTCACCACGCCGTGCGTCGGGGGCCCGGCGCCGGCGCCGGCGTCGGCGGGCACCCCGGTGCTCGAGTACGGGCAGACGCAGGCCGTCGGGCCGTACACCTGCACGAGCGGGGCGAACGGCATGTCCTGCGG
>NZ_JAGXJG010000410.1:0-246 GCF_019091725.1 Cellulomonas sp. GbtcB1
AACGTGGTCCGACTCGGCCTCGCGGTCCTGGTGCTGCACGCGCACGCCTACTACATCTCGGGGCGCGGCGTTGGCCCGCACGTCGACGGCGAGAACCTCGGCGGCTGGGCCGTGTTCGGGTTCTTCGCGGTCAGGGGCTACCTCATCACCGGTTCACGCTGGCGCAACCCGCTCTCGACGTACCTGGTGCAGCGGGTGGCGAGCATCTTCCCCGCGTTCGTCGTGTGCCTGCCGGTGTTGGGCGCC
>NZ_JAGXJG010000411.1:0-246 GCF_019091725.1 Cellulomonas sp. GbtcB1
GGGGCGGCCCGATAGCGCCCGTGGCCGGCACCAGGCCCCCCGCTCGGACGCCGACCAGCCGCACCGGGATCCCGCCGAGGTCCGCGGCGGCGAGGAGGGCGCGCGCCACGAGGTAGAGCTCGCGCCCGACGTCGGTCGGCTGCGCGAGGGTGCGGGACCTGCTGAGCGTCCGGGAGTCCGAGGTGCGGATCTTCACGGCGACGGTCCGGGCGCCGGGCCGCTGCGCCCCCAGCCGCCCCGCGCACC